>NZ_JAJBJB010000014.1 GCF_021811845.1 Candidatus Cyrtobacter zanobii
GGTAACTTTAGAAGATTATCTAAAGATTACGAAATCACCACTTCTTCGGCTAAGGCTTTTATAGAATTGGCATTTACAAAAATTATGATGAAAAATTTCTCAAAAAGTTTTACGTGACTGGTTCTTAAATTATCTGTCCAAATGCCGCCATCATAGCCAAGCGATATGTCTACGCGATTATTGCATTTATACACCAAATTTAATCCAGTTTTTGCAAAAACCGATGATTGCGTAAGCGATTCAGTTTGGAATGCAGTACCAGCAATATTTACAAATTCTGAAGTTAGGGCAACTTGTTTGTCGAATAGGTTGTATGCCAACCCAAGACTTGCTTCAATTGCAAGATTTTCAGAAAAATGATAGAGTCCGCTAGCTACAGCGGATGGTATTAGCCTTTCTATGCTTTGCGCATTTATTTTCAGATCCAAAGAATTTGCGCCTTGTTCTGTATATGCATTATTTTTTAAATAGTGATAGTCAATACCTATTCCTATTTTTATATCAATATTTCTTCTAAAATTTGTACTATGAGTGAAATTTGCACCAACTGCTGCAGTAAAGCTATCATAAGTGGCGTTTGTGACAGCCTGTAATTGATCTATTATAATAGATCTGGAAGAGTTATTTCTGATGCCACCAATGCTAGAAGTTATGCTAAGCTCATTTTGTTTAGTGAATGCGTAGCTTCCATATAGCATAAGATCATAAATATCTGAGTTTATTTTATCTTTGCTCTTGCTACCATTAAGACTGGCATTTGTATAAGAAAGTGCGGACCCTACGAAAATTTTATCTGACAGTTTCACATCGAAGCCGCAAATAAGACCGCCTGCGTCTATATTATATCCAGAAATATTATCTTGGCTGTCTTGGGAAGATTTTATATATACTGGCTCAATCCATAATCCCTTATTACATGATAAGTTTTGAATAGAATTTTTAGCTTTGGTAATATAATATGCCTCTCCCTTAATATCTAGCACCGAGTATGCGGCAGAGCCTGCAAGTATAGGCAGTAATTGATCCACAGCATTGCAGACTGCTTGTGCATCGCCAGTTGTAACTACAGCATTAAGTGCATTTTTGACGGCTATATCTTGTGAAGTTAAAGAATCTATGACAGTAGCAAGACCATAAGCTTTTTTATTGTTACATGACATTAATATTTGTAAAAGTTCTGTACCATTTTTTGATGGCAGTACCGTTTCGCCCTCAATTAATATCTTTGTTGTAGCATCATATGTCTTGAGCTCTGCAAGTGATGCTGCAACGCTCTCTGTTGGAATATATGAGAGACTACCTCCATACTTCAAACCCGCAGCATTAGAAATAAATGTTGCAAAACCAGTACCATTAGTACCGATTATATTACCGTTTCGATCAACTCCAGAAACATACAAGAACCCCTCATGCGTTAATCCAAATATATTTCCTGCAAATGAAATATTTTGTATGGTGCCATCGTTATTGTATATCTGCATCCCTATTGGTTTAGTAGCGTTGTTTGTATAGAAGAACCCTACATATCTATCTGCAATATCATAACTGTTCTTGTCATCAGAATATGGTTTGTCAAAACTAGATAACTTAAACTCTTTGCCAGCTTCAGGGAACGGTGTGTTGCGATATGCATAAAAGACCTGATTTTTTCCATATTTTCCGTTGATTATATCTGCATAACTACAATGCGTATATATGATAATGATGAGTATTAACAGATGCTTACACATATTATTAATGAAAAATCGCACTTATCATAAGTTAAATATAAATATTTAAAATGCAATAAGTTGATTTTTAAGTAATATTAGCAAGCTGAGCAATTTGGGTAAATTAAACCCCCAAGTAGTTGTTGATAAGAAAACAAAGCGTGTAATATGTACGGCATTTTCAAGGCGTCATGATGTTAGGTTATTTAAAGAATCCAAAACCAGCATACATCCTGAAATCAAGATTATTACAGATACTGGATATCAAGGCATACAAAAGCTACACGCCAAATCTGAATTACCAAGAAAGAAGAGTAAGAAGAGGGCATTAACTAAGGAAGATAAGAAGAAAAATCAAGAGCTTGCAGGTGAGAGGGTCACAAATGAAAATGTTATTGGAATTCTAAAACGGTTCAAAATCATTGCTGACAGATATAGAAACAGGAGAAAAAGATTTGGTCTTAGGTTTAATTTGATAGCTGGAATTTGTAATTTAGAGTTATCTTTATGAGTTTCGAAAGAAGTCTAGTGATTCACATAGAATTTGGTACACAAGAACTGCTGCAAGGTACAGTATAAAAACTTATTAAGAGATTTTTACTGTACCAAACATTGTCTACTTCACTTATATATGACTTGCCATAGTATTGCTGGAGTAGTATCACATCTAAGCAATCTCAGACACCAGAGTACAAACAACACACTAAATTATAGTTTATACTCTAAATGTCTAAACTAAGATACGACCTAAAAAGAGCCTAATACTGCTTCCTTTTTACAAAAAAGATGTCATTTTCCGCAGAGTGTTGTGCAGGCCTCCTTCTTGAGTCCCTATCGCCGCCTCTATCATTACTTCTGTCGCCACCTCTGTCACCCCTATCGCCTCTATCACTTCTATCGCCGCCTTTATTATTGCGCGGTTGTCTGGGTGGGTATCTCTTATTCTCATCATCTGAAAAATTCCTTTTACGACCACCTGACTCGAATTTATTGTCAGAACGCAGCGGCTTTCCAACTCTTTCTTCAGAATCTTCCCTCATGCTGAGCCTTATCTTACCATCCTTTTCAATACCTATTACCCTTACATTCACCTCATCCTCTTCCTGTATAACCTCTGATATATCTTCAACCCTTGTCATAGAAATCTCGCTTACGTGCACAAGCCCTTCTTTACTACCCATAAAGCGCACAAAAGCACCAAACTGCGCAACCTTCACAACAACACCTTGATATGTATTCCCTATCACAGGCTCTGCTACGATCCCTTCTATCATTCCAAGCGCCTTGTCAGCAGACTCAGAATTAATGCCATATATCGTCACATCACCGCTATCTTTAATATCTACTTTCGCACCAGAACGTTCACATATATCTTTAATTACCTTACCACCAGCACCTATCACTTCCTTAATCTTATCTTTGGATATCTTAATATCCTTTATAACAGGCGCATACTTGCTTAAAGTAGACTTAGGGGACGTTATCACATCGTTCATTTTGCCAAGAATGTGCTCTATGCCATCACAAGCTTGAGATAATGCCTTTGAAAATGTAGAGAAATCTATGCCAGGTATCTTGATGTCCATCTGGAACGCAGTTATACCGTTTTTCGTTCCAGCGACTTTGAAATCCATATCACCTAGAAAGTCCTCCTCTCCTGTTATGTCTGATAAAATGACGTAATTGTCATGCTCTTTAATTAACCCCATAGCAATCCCTGCGACCTGGGAAGAAAGCGGTACGCCAGATGCCATCATAGAAAGCGATGCCCCACATACTGTTGCCATCGAAGAAGAACCGTCTGATTCTGTCACCTCTGAAACAATCTTCACCGCATATGGAAATGCGTCTTTACCAGGGACAACTGCTGAAACAGCCCTCTGCGCTAACTTGCCATGCCCTATCTCCCTGCGCCCAGCCGGTCTCATAGGCCCGGCTTCACCAACAGAATATGGTGGGAAGTTGTAGTGCAACATTAACCTTTCAGTCGAACTACCAGTAATATTATCCACTATTTGCTCATCTTGAGCAGATCCAAGTGTCACAACTACCAATGCTTGAGTATCACCTCTTGTAAACAGCGCCGAACCATGGGCTCTTGGCAATAAATCCAATTCACAATTTATATTTCTTATGTCTGTACAAGATCTACTATCTACCCTAACACCAGTACCTGTAACTTTGCTCCTCATCACCTGATAACAGATGGTTTCAAAGGCACTGGCTGCATCTTTTAACTGCTCCTGCGGGAAATGTGATGCAAGCTCTGATTTAAGATCAGACACCATGCTTTTTCTCTGCACCTTTTTCACTTCATTATAGCAAGCAACAATCTTATCACGCATTTTTGAGTTTACTTCCGCAAAAACGCTATTCATATGCACTGCATACTGTGGCTTATCACAACTTCTAGCTTCCTTAGCAAATTTTTCAATAAAAGATACAATGGCTTTGATATGAGTACGCGCAAATCCTAGTGCATCAAGCATGACGGATTGTGAAAGCTCACGTGATGAAGACTCAACCATCATAATGGAATCATGCGTTCCAGCAACAACCATATCAAGCATATCATCATCTGTACTGCTAAGGTTCAAAGCTGGCGCACCATCCTTAAAACCAACCCTAACAGCTGCAACAGTATGAGTAAACGGCGCATCTGATATACATAACGCAGCAGACGAACCTATTATTGAAAGGACCGCAGGATCGTATGCAGGATCGTATGATAAAACAGTACATACTATACTAACCTCATTCCTATAACCCTTCGGAAATAACGGTCTTATCGGCCTATCTATGAGCCTAGATATCAAAACCTCCCTATCAGAAGGCTTACCTTCTCTTTTCTGAAAACCACCAGGGAACTTTCCAGCTGCATAAAATTTCTCTTGATATGTCACACTAAGTGGGAAAAAATCCACATCTTCATTAGGTGACTTATTTGCAACAACTGTACATAAGACAACGGTTCCACCCATCGAAACCATAACAGAGCCGCTAGCTTGTCTTGCTACTTTCCCAGTAGAGAGACTCAAGCTTCCCCCACCAAAAAGCATTTCTTGCTTTAATTCTTTAAACATTATTCAATATCTATACAACAAAATCCTTAAATTTTTATTTCCATCTATTATTTTCTAAGGCCTAATCTTTCTAATAAGCCTTGGTGTCGTTCAGCTGATCTTTTACTTATGTATGCAAGCAGAGCTTTCCTCTTATTGACAACTCTAAGCAATTCTCTAACAGCTTGATGATCTTTAGGGTGGCTTTTATAGTGCATTGCAAGATTCCTTATTCTTTCACTAAATATAGCACACTGAGCCTCAACGGAACCTGACCCAGTTTTTGAAAACTCTTGTATCAGCTCGGCTTTCTGCATTTTCATATTAGACATTCAAAACCATATAAATTTGAAAACAACCATTAAACAAAACCCCTAACAGGCTTCAGCGAACATTGCGCTAGCTTACATATAGCAACAGGCACACCTTCAGATTCTGAAACAGCTACAACCAAAGAAGCGCTATATGAGCCAACAGAAATATCAACAGCCCTACCCAACTTCAAAAGCGCGGCAACACCATCATCGACCTTCAGCCTAACCGCTTCATCTACCATAGAAACACAAGAAAGAAAATAGCTAGGCAAAAAATTGTTATGATTTAACTTAGAAATGTCATCTTCTAGCAATGCATTTGATAAATGAAAATCACCTATAGAGACCCTTTGAAGCTGGCAGACATGTGACGGATAGCCCATTATATTGCCAATATCTCTTGCTAGCGATCTTACATAGAACCCAGAACCACACTTCAGCTTAAATGAAGTTTTACTGCCATAATGTTCTAGTATATTTAACTCATATAGCTTGACTATACGCTCCTTGATTTCAACATTCTCACCACTCCTGGCCAGTTTATATGCCCTTTGCCCATTAATAGAAATAGCACTATATGACGGAGGAACCTGGCTTATTTCACCACATCCAATGGCATTAATCGCAGATTGTATATCTGCATGGCTTGGAATGGAATTAGTAATCTCAGAATTTCTAGTACCAGTATTATCTAATGTATCAGTGCTATAGCTCCAATCCACAGTAAAAATGTACTCCTTATCCTTTTTCATTGCAAAACACATAAGCTTCGTCGCTTGGCCAAACCCTATGATAAGCAACCCACTTGCAAATGGATCTAGAGTGCCACAATGTCCAATCTTTTGAAAACCAAATCTTTTTTTTAAAATCGCAACTGCTTTGGCAGAGCTCATACCAATAGGCTTATTAAACAATAACCATCCATCTCTTTTATTGCTCTCCATCCTTATTAAAACATGATAATAAAATTAGCCTATACTTGCCCATCTTAGAGTCAAAAAATGACGGATGGGCAGAAAATGCCCATCCAGCATTTTGTATATTGCCGTTTTGATTAGCTATTTCCATAAAGGCTGAACATCCACGAAACTCCTCCTGTCCTTTATATGCCGCTAGTACCTTAACCACATACCCATGGATATCTATGGGCCGCCCATCAGCGCGCACTTCCATATCTTCATAAGAGGCATAATCAGTATTTACAATCCTTAATGTAATATAGTTTGTCTGTACGTATTGGAATTCATGATCATTTTTTAGCCCTTCAGTACCAACACCTTCAGTCACTTCCGCATCAATAGCAGCCTCCTCCTTCAATTCATCATTTTCCTGATTATCTATTTGTGTTTCATCATCTTGTGGCTCACTCTGTAATTCCACATCTTTTACCTGCCCCTCCTCTGCTAATCCACCAGATTGATCACCCTGATGCCGCGACCTTTGTAATTTTACCTCATCTATTAGTTGTTCATCTTCAAGCAGCTCATCACACGCGGCTTCATCAGCTATACAATCATCACCTTCCAGGACATCAAAAGCCCCTGGCGCCTCCACAGCAGCAAAAAGAAGGTGTGCCACTAAACACAAAAACGCAATGCATAAACGAGAAAAAATTGACACCGCCTTGCAATCAAGATTTATTGTTAGTATTTATACTTTTAAAAACACTAAGAGCTTGCGCTATAAGCGATGAAGCATCGCCAACATTAGCAGGCACTACTATTGTATTACCTTTTTGGGCAATTTGTCTAAAGGCATTAACGTATTCTTGTGCAATTTTAAATGAAACAGCATCTTGACCACCACTCTGCCCTATTACTGAGGCAATCTTTTCTATACCAAGCGCAGTTGCAATAGCAACGGTTTGTATTGCCTCACCTTCACCTTTTGCAATATTCGCCTTTTCTGCCATTGCAGCCTCAGACGCCAGCACAACCTCCCTCTTTTTAGCCTCAGCTATGTTAATCATGGATTGCATTTTACCCTCAGAATTCAATATGTCCGCCCTCTTCTGCCTCTCTGCCGCAACTTGAGTTTCCATAGCCTTCACTACAGTAGCGGGCGGCTTTATATCCTTAAGCTCATACCTCATACATTGTATACCCCATGTCGTTGCGGCCTCATTTATGGCATTAACTATCTGCGTATTCAGAAAATCTCTCTCCTCAAATGTTGTATCCATACTCAGCTTACCTATAGCGGATCTCATTGAAGTCTGCGCAAGCTGGGTCACCGCATAATACGGATTTTCTATCCCGTAGGATGCATCAACAGGATTAATAATTCTTACATAAAGCACACCGTCTAACAAAACACTAACATTATCCTTAGTAATCGCGGCTTGCTCCATAACATCCAGCACAGTCTCCTTCAAGGTGTGCTTATACCTCACAGCGTCCATAAACGGCAATATAATATTCACACCAGGCTGTAATGTTTTATGATACCTACCTAACCTTTCAACAATCCAGCTTTGCTGTTGAGGCACTATTTTCAACGATGTAAAGATAACAACTACAAGCGCTATCAATATAACAAGTATTATTTCCATTACTGTTTACCTTCTTTTACAAAGAAAACATTACCAACATTTTCTACTATTACAACACTCGAGCCACTTTTTATTAAAGAACTCGAAGAGGCATTGCATATTGTACCAGACCATTTAATCTTACCTATCCTTCCAGGCTCCAGATCACCATCCATAACAACAGCACTAGAACCAATAATATTGCTATAATGCTGCTTTTTATCTATAAAATATCCCCTAATCCTCCTCCAAGAGATAATGCTCATAATTATAAAGAGAGATGAAAATAATGAGAGTTGCGAGATAAAATCTGGAATACAACCCAAGAAAACAACAATAGATACAATAATTGCAGATAGGCCCATGATCAAAAGCAGAAAAAATGCACCAATGGCAAGTTCTGCAATTAATAAAAAGACTCCAAAGATGGCCCAACACACATCGACACTCTCCATAAGATACTCGAACATCTCTTCACTAGACAACAACCACCAGATCTGCCAGGATCCCAAAAAGGCAGCATAGCATCATATTGTATTGAACATATCATGAAATTTCAAGATACCGCAAATTATAAAAAAGCATTTTATATGCTCTCATTACTAGAGAAAATGGGTGATGCGAGGATAGTGGGCGGCGCTGTTAGGGATATGTTACTTTCAATAGAGCCAAAGGATCTAGATATAGCAACAACATTAAAGCCAGAAGATGTAATCCTGATCTGTAAAAATGCTATGATCAAATTTATACCAACTGGAATAGCTTTTGGCACCATAACGGCCATAGTAGATGGTAAGGATTTTGAAATTACCACACTAAGAAAAGATGAAAAATGTGATGGCAGGCATGCGCAAATCTCCTTTACAACACAATGGGAGGATGATGCCTCAAGAAGGGATTTTACAATGAACGCTATGTATATGGATAAAAATGGCAATGTTTATGATTATAAAGGCGGTATACAGGATTTGAATAATAAGATGGTGAAATTTATCGATAACCCAAATAATAGGATATATGAAGATCACTTAAGGATACTAAGATATTTCAGATTTATGAGTTATATAGGCATCCACAAGATAGATGAGCAGAGCATGGAGAGCGCCATCACTAACTCACGCCTTCTGGGCAAGATATCTGGTGAAAGAATTAGGCTAGAAATGCTTAAAATACTGTCCAATCCATACGCAGTGGAGATAATTAATATGATGTATGAAAATGGAGTGTTAGATGCAATACTAATAGCAAAAATTTTCCAACGTATACAATTATCAGCCTTTTCTAATGACCCAATAATTAACCTTGCATATATCCTGTTTATGAATCAGACCTCAAAGGAGAGTGCATTGCGTATATATGAAAGATGGAAATTCTCTAATAAAGAAGTAGATAGATTAAATTTCATTCTTTTTCATGAGCACCAAAATATATATGCAGCTAATCACTTCACTCTAAAAAAATTGGTATATGAATATGGCGCAGATCATATTTCGGATATTATAGTCTTCCAAAGTTTAGTCTTTGGGAACAATCAAAAAGATGCTCTGCTTGCTATGGTGCGTTCATATATATATCCAAAATTTCCAGTCTCAGGTTTCGATCTGATGGCACTTGGTATAAACGGCAAAGAGCTTGGAATTTTGCTTAAAAAAGCAAAAGATATATGGATAAATTCTGATTTTAAAAAAAGCAAAGAGGAATTGATGCAGGAACTGGGTGACATTGCATAAAAAGTGCATGTTCTTACACTAAGCTCGAAGCGCTATATCACTTATTACATGTGGCCTTGAAGAACTTCTGTACAATGTAGTGTATAGTGCTGTTGCGCGCGCAAAAGGCGCGCAAAAGGTTGATGCGCACAAAGAAAAAGAGGCCGAGGTCAGAATCGAACTGACGTATAGGGGATTTGCAGTCCCCTGCATTACCACTTTGCTACCCGGCCAAAATGCATATTGACGCTGTATAATATAATATAACGAATAGTCAAGGTACAAATCAAATTGTCATACATACAGCACCTATAAAAGAAATTTTGCAACCGCACTTGAAGTGCCCTTTCTTTTAAATATATAGGGCGTGCATTGATTAATGTTGTTTTAGGTTAAATATGAAAAACATAAAGCCTCTACATGATAAGATCATGGTAGAAAGAGTAGAACAGGAAGAAAAAACAAAAGGCGGTTTGTTTCTGCCAGAATCTGCTCAAGAAAAACCTATAATCGGGGTTGTTATTGCTGTTGGTAATGGAGCGTTATTGGAAGATGGCAAATTGAGACCGCTTTCTGTTAAGGCTGGTGATAAAGTTCTGTTTGCAAAATGGGGTGGAACTGAGGTGAAGCTGGAAGGAAAAGATTATCTGATTATGAAAGAGTCAGATGTCTTAGCCATCATTTCCTAAGTAAGTCTTGTTATAATATTTTTAAGGTTTTAGTATGTCTAAAAAGAAGTTTTTACTCGGCGCAGCTGCACGTGCAGAGCTGTTTGAAGGTGCAAACATTATTAGTGATGTTGTTGGATCGACATTAGGTAGTAATGGTCGCAATGTGATCATAGAAAGGTCGTTTGGCGCACCTAAATGCACAAAAGATGGTGTTAGTGTTGCCAAGGAGCTGGAGATATCAGATAGGTTCAAAAACGTAGCTATTCAGTTAATCAAAGAGGCTGCTAGCAAAACTAATGATGCCGCAGGTGATGGCACAACGACCTGCGTGGTACTCGCTTCTGCTATTGTTGCAGCTGGCGCAAGGTATGCTAATAGCGATGTGAATCCTATGCATTTAAAGCTCGGTATAGAGAAGGCCGTTGCTGCTGTTGTTGCAAATCTGAAGAAAATATCAGAAAGCATTGATTATAATGATGAGAGGAGGGTCGCGGAGGCTGCTACAATCTCTTCTGGTGATAGTATCATAGGCCAAAAGATCGCAGAAGCATTTGCGCAAGTTGGTGAAGACGGCGTCATCACAGTGCAAGAAGCAACCAGTAGCAATGAGTTCAATGTGAAGATAGTTAAAGGAATGAATTTCGACAGGGGGTTCATTTTACCTCATTTTGCAAATTCTGACAAAATGACATGTGAACTTGAAAAGCCTTATATTCTCCTATTTGATAAAAAGATCACAACTGCTCAATCAATACTTCATATACTGGAAGAAGTATCACGTGCAAATAAGCCTCTTCTTATAATAGCAGAAGATGTTGAGGGAGAAGCTCTAAGCGTCTTGATCGTCAATAAATTGAGAGGTATTCTCAAAGTTGCAGCAGTTAAGGCTCCAGGCTTTGGAGATAGAAGAAAGGCAATGCTTGAAGATATAGCCATACTGACAGGCGGCAAGCTTATTAGTGAGGAAATTGGCATGAAGCTTGAGAAAACAACATTACAGGATCTTGGAAGCGCCGACAAAGTCGTTATAACAAAAGATGAAACTACCATAGTGCATGGTGCTGGTTCTGAATCTGAAATAGCAATGCGTCGTGAGCAAATAAAAGATCAAATAGAAGATTCATCTTCTGATTATGATAAGGAAAAATTGCAAGAACGACTTGCAAAATTATCAAGAGGCGTTGCTATACTCGAGGTTGGTGGTATCACAGAAGCTGAAATAAAAGAGAAAAAAGATAGAGTTGAGGATGCTTACAATGCAACCAAAGCAGCTATTGCTGAAGGTGTTGTACCTGGTGGCGGAAGCGCACTTCTCAGATCTGCGGCCTTAATAGATGACATCAAATTTGCTAATGAAGATGAGAAGCTAGGTGCTCAAATACTTAAAAGAGCGCTGGTTGCACCGTTTAGAAGAATACTACATAACGCTGGTATAGATGGTATCTCTGTTATCGAGAAGGAGCTTTTACATGATAACACAAAAGTGTTTGACGCACGTTTGAGAAAATATGTGGATCGTAACACATGTGGTATTATAGATCCTACTAAAGTTGTTAGAACAGCATTACAAAGTGCTGCCTCTGTTGCTACATTAATGCTGACATCTGAGGTAATCATAGTTGAGGATGATAGCGATAAAAAAGGCCAACAGATGCCTGGAGCAGGCCAGATGGGTGGCATGGGTGATATGGGAGGTTTCTAGGGACACCTCATATTCTATTGGTGTGGGGAGTGTATATTCTACATTCCCTATGCTGGTTTGGGTTTATTAATTCATTGCTCATGAATTGGCTCTCTAAGTTTTGATAGAAAAACAAAGATGTATAGCTATAAAATTATTATATCAAAAGTCATTCTATTAAATTAACTAAATGGTAATTAAGGCGTTTATAAGGTTGGTGATGTAATCACTTTATTATGCTTTCGCTATATCATAATAATCCACCGCTTTCTTATTCCATCATTTAATAAACATACTCAGCTGCAAGCAACTAGTGCTTCGGATTTAGTTACTGAGCCCTTTTTCTGGCTTTATCCATTTCGATACGCTAGCTCATTACATATCGGCGGATTTCATTAACATTTTTAATCGCTTCAACAAAGTAACTTCTCGCCAAAAATATTTCCTCTTAATCTCATAATAAAGCCTGAAAAATATCATGCAGCTTTTCATAAAGTAAAGAAAGGTGTCGAAAAATATAGTGGGAATTAATAGAAAAAATAAGCCTGACTCGCTCAGAAACTTCAGAAAATTATCAAAAGATTATGAATGACTACATCTTCAGCTATAGTGGCTCGCATAGAATTTGGTGCACAAAAATTGCTGCAAGGTACAGTACAAAAACTTATTAAGAGATTTTTACTGAATATTATCTACTTCATTATAAGACTTTTATACAGCTTTGGCAAATCAGCATGAGATACTCTGCGCCTGTAAGTTATTGATCTTTTTAAACTTTATTCATTTAAAAGTCTCATGCTTCGGAGCTTAAGCTATATCAGGTGGCCTTTACGAAAATCATGATGAAAAAGATAATTTTACGTGATTGACTCTAAGTATAAAAGGCGAGGATATGTAAAGCGATCGATAGAGGGTGAACTCGATGTACGTAGCTAACCTCTATTATTTTTGCTACGATCCAATTACTCAGATTTAGAAAACCCTGGACCCTGATATCTGACTTTTATAACAGAATTAACCAGCTTCATTACTGGAAAAAGATCCCTTAATCTTAATTACCATGCGAGCCTGTCTGTTGGAGGCTTTTATAATATTATAGTGAAATAGATAAAATTTGGTGCAATAAAAATCTCTTAATAAGTGCATCCTGATAACACTTCACCATACATAATTTCTGTTATGGCCTTTAACTAGCAATGCTACTTTTTAATCAATACCCTCCTCATCATCACGATATACAAGCCGCTCCTCTGTAGATCTCTTATTGCCATCCTTATGCCTTGGATTGCTGCCCTGCTTGTTGAATTCCATAACCTCAACATCCTTAGCTTCAAAATACGATGCATCCAACGATCCAGATGCTATCTCTCTCAACGCCAAAATTGTGCTTTTTTCATTTTTAGACCCTGTAGTAATCATTACGGGCGAGCCTCTCGCTATGTCTTTTGCTCTCAAAGAAGCAACTATAACGAGCTCAAACCTATCAGCAACCTTCGGGAGGCAATCCTCCACTGTAACTCTAGCCATTTTTTCTAAGTAAGATTTAAGATTATGTTATTCAACCGCACTGACCACTTGATTTTCAGCACTACAGGCCAAGAGCATAGAATCCACTTCATCGCGACTTCTGCCAACAATGACTTTAACAAAGGATGAATGCTTTGGATGCAAACAAACCTCAACATCATAAATTCCAATATCTTTGATTTTTGATGCTAATACAACATGAGCTCTGTTGAGCGAGTAATGCTCAATCTTCAGCTCAGCACAAATAGAATCTGCTACATCCTTAGAACTGATAGAGCCATATAACTTATTATCCTCAGAGGCCTGCATGACAAATTTTAATATATGACCAGAAATCTTAGCGCATAACGCAGCAGCAACAGACGATTTCTCTGACTCCCTTTTATGCAAATCATCCTTAATTTTTTCATAGAATGCAATATTTTGAGCTGTGGCAAACAAAGCCTTTCCTTGTGGAATTAGAAGGTTCCTACCAAACCCAGCACTAACATGCAACACATCGCCAGATTCGCCCAATCCGTTGACTTTTTCTAACAATACTACTTTCATAACTTATAAATCTATATCTTTTGGACAAAAGGTAGGTACCCTAACATTCTAGACCTTTTGATAGCCTTTTTTAGTTTTCTTTGATTTTTTGCAGAAACACCAGTCAAACGCCTTGCCAACATCCTACCACCCTCAGATAATAAAAATTTGAGAGCTTCAAAATTTTTGTAGGAAATATCCATATCATCCAAAGGACATTTCCGCACCTTAGGTGTATTAGGGGCCGCTCTATTAAAAAGAACAGTATTAGAGACAACCTCTACCCTATCAATTTCTGGTGTTTTTGATCCTAAATTAACATTCTTCATAACAAAAGCAGAAATAACAAACTTATAGACCTATTCTTTATTCACAGAACCATTAGTATCCAATCTTAGAAACATAAACCTGATCACATTTTCACTGACTCTAAAGTCACCTTCAAGTGCAGCAAGCGCATCAGAAGAGCCATCCACTTCCATCTCTATATAATGGCCCTTTTTATTTTTCTTTATAGGATAAGCTAGAGGTTTGAGACCCATATAATCCCTCCTTACCACATTACACCCAAAACTTTCAAGAGACAGGGCTGTAGAAGAAATGACCCTTTGAATATCCTGCGCAAGGACATCCTGCTTCACTATAAAAGTACACTCGTAGCGAGACATATATAAAAGTTAAACCCTCAAGAGGACAGAGTATACACTCCGATTAGGTAAAAATGCAACAGTTTAGTTAATTAATGTTTATGAAATGCAAAATTACAACGCTTAATAATAGGGACGACATATCAGGATGGCAAAGCCATCTTGAAGCTGTAGATTTTATCGCTATCCTATTCTCATGATCTAAACTCATGACCTAAACAATGTCGCAGTATTTTGGTATGAAGAGACTGATAGAAGATGTAGCATTTTCAGTAATATGATGTGCATGCTTGTTATAAGCATTATAGCTATAGAGCCCAGTGTTATTAACATAAGCCGCCAATCTTATCCACCATTTCATATTATATATCGGAGAGAGTGTGGGCGCATTGCGCCCACACAGCACTAGATAATTAGAATACAAATTTCACACCGAAATCTATATGAGCAGGCTTAGCTTGCTGAATCACTATATGTTGATCTTTCAGCCCAATATTACCGTGAATGTGTTTATAACCAACCTCGAAAGTAAAGCTTAAGTTTTGGTTCATGTTGTATGCAAACATTAATGATGATCCAAAACTAAAACAGTTTTCTGTGTGGTTACCAGCTGATACCCTGGAATTACCGAAGTTAACTTTGGCACCAATTTTAAACTCATCGCTGAGATCAAACATACGAGCAGTGGTTATTGTAGCCCTACGTAGCTCCATATCAATATCCCCTGTCTTACCTGCACCATATGTATATTCAAAACCAACCTCAATTTGGTTTTCATCTGATAATACAACAGCACAAGATAGAGTTTTATATATGTTGGAAAGCCCAAGCCCAAATACCATGTTCTTATATTGCCCCTTTATAGTTGCAGAAGGAATGAGCTCAGTGAACGCTGAAGGGCTATTAGTTCCATTACTATCTGCATTATTGCTATTCTCCTTACTTTTGCTTTCAGCGCCTTCCTGTGAAGTACCATTGCTTTGATTATCTCCACTTTTACCTGCAGAACTTTCCTGTGAAGTACTACCGTCTTTGCTTTCAGAATCTTTCTGCGAATCTTTACCTTGATGACCACCACTGCCGCTTTCCGCACCCTCAGGGTTAGTGCTATTATTAGCTACTTTGGCCTTATCCTTCCTTTGAGCATCATCGTCCGTATCTTTATTATCCACATTGTTGCTTTCTGAACTTTGCTGTGAAGCATCATTACCTTGATTATCTCCACTTTTACCTGCAGAACTTTTCTGCAGGCTATCATACATGCTCTTAGGGTTTTCCAATATATTCTCAAATTCTTTACAATGATCAACACCTTTACTATCAGTACATTTTAAGCAGAAATTTTGCTGCAGTAAGAAGTGAAATTTCTGATTTTCATCCTCAATACATTTTTGAGCAAGATCATATGTCTCAAGCTTAAGACACTTTTTAAGATTTGTTGTACTATACTGCGGGATATTAGGAAAGAGGCGTTTTTCTCCATTATAACTCAAATAGCCACATTCAAAATAATTATTGGAATACTTAGTCACGTCTATAGCACCAGGTATATAAGTTTTACCGTCATGCTCTTCGTTTAATCTATCTTGTATCTGTGCCAGGCCGCCTATTTTTTGCACGCTATATCCTTTTTTCACGCCGTATTGTATATCATCCAGAATCGTAAGCAGAGACTTCTTTTCGGCAGCACTAATACCTAAATCACCTCTGTTTAATTCCTCTCTCATGAATTTTATATCCTCTACAAGCCTCATGATGCCATCTTTGTAGTTGTAGCCTCTATCTACCTGTGCGCATATTTTGTTGTTGTTGCCTCTATCCAACCGCACGCATATATTATTTTTTACAAGCGAATATAATGAATCAAGGCCGTCTTTAAGATGTTGCATACCGTCTTTAACACTTTGAGCATCAAGCATTTTACCCCATTGTATTTGCTGATAACGGAAAATAGGCATGCCTGGAATTGGAATTGGATTTGTGTATGTCGTCCTCCAAACACCTGGTATTTTTACTTCAGCAAAGCACTTGCCAACTAGGTTTACGTCGTTCCAAAGCCCAAAACCCGGTCTATCAAAGCGCACGCCACCTACTGCATACACACTAGGCTCATTCTTATCAGAGTAGTGCGTGTAGTATTCCGTTTGGCCTTTATTTTTCATATTTTTTGATATTGATGCAATTGTCCCATTATTAAAAACAGCAGTATACTCAGAAGCGGACCCATTAATGGCATACGCCCCGCTTGCACCGAATAATCCAAAGCAGGAAAAAGATAAAGCAATGGCACATATGTTCTTGCTATACATCATAGTAAATTACAAAAGACAAGTTGTTGCGTATCATTATAATATAATATCACGTATAATCAATATATTGGCCTAAATAATTAGCGCACTATTAGTATAATACGTACGATTGTAGATATATCTAATCATAAATTGCTTTATTACAGTAAATACTCTAAGTATGCATCAGCATGTTAGTGAAGTATCATAGAGGGTGGTATCAAAGGTTTTAACTGTCTCATTTTGCGGAATAGAGCCACAAATGATAGAGGTGCAGGCGCAAATTTCATCTGGGCTTGTTGCCTTTAATATAGTGGGGCTTGCTAATAAGGCTATTGCTGAATCTAAGGAAAGGATAAGGGCCGCCTTTTCTACTATAGGTATTGCGTTTCCAAATAAGAGAATAACAGTAAACCTTGCACCCGCGGATATTAATAAAGAAGGTAGTCACTTTGATCTTGCTATTGCTATCGCACTACTGACAGAGATGGAGATTATACCGCAAGAAGAGGTTGAATCCATGATGGTAATGGGCGAGCTATCATTAGATGCAAGTGTTGTGAAGGTAAATGGTATACTTCCTGCGGCAATTAAAGCATCTGAAGAAAAATTAGGGTTGATATGCCCAAAGGAAAATGGAGCAGAGGCCGCATGGTCTGGGAATGATGTAATATTACTTCCTGCAAAATTAATAGATGTTATTGCCCATTTTAAAGGCGCAAAGGCAATGAAAAAGGCGCGACTGCCGCAGGAGATGCCAGAGAGGAAGAGGCTTCCAGACTTGGCAGATATGATAGGGCAGGAAGGTTCTAAAAGGGCCCTAGAGGTTGCAGCGGCAGGTAGGCACCATATGCTGATGATCGGGCCCCCTGGCTCTGGGAAATCTACCTTAGCAAAAAGGCTAATAGGGATTAGCCCGCAGCTCTCTAATAGACCTGCTGCGTAAGTCGTTTTTTGTTTCTGTGTTTTTTTGTCTTTTTTTTGGACGGGCTTTTGTCTTTTTCTGATGATGCTTATGCAGCAGAAAAACCATTTTTGAGATTAACGATGCCGGCGA
>NZ_JAJBJB010000319.1 GCF_021811845.1 Candidatus Cyrtobacter zanobii
GTCTGATACACAGCTTTTAGCAGTAAGCGGTTCTTTTGCAGTCATGCTGTGTTTCTTATGCTTAGTTGCAGTCTTGTTCGATGTCTTGTCGTCGCTGTTCGGAGTACGCAAGGTCGCAGCTTTGTGTGTTTCATGCATAATTTTAGTTGTTGCAGGCTGCTTTGATGGTTTCTGTGGCGATCCAATAAATTTTGCTTGATGGCCTTTACCTTTTGGTCATTTAAAAGCAGGCTGTCCATTATTTGCGATCACGTTAGCTGTCAATGACTGCTTCGTAACGTTATTTGTCGTTATTTTGCATGTGTCAGTCTTGTCATGAGCTTGAGCTGCTGATGTGCTGTTCATGTCAGAGTTTTGAGCGTCTGTATGACTAAAGTGAGGCAGCACATTATGCTGAGATGCATCGGTTACTAT
>NZ_JAJBJB010000164.1 GCF_021811845.1 Candidatus Cyrtobacter zanobii
TAAAGAAAATGAAAAAAGACAAGAGAAATGAATTTAATAAAATAATTAATTCTAGCTCTTTAAATAAAGTTGAATTAATTAATAATTATCTAAATAAGAAATTCCATAAAGAAGTCATAGGATTTGCTTCTGGTTTTCGTAACAAAGAATCTGCCAGGATATAAATCCTATGACTTTATACTGGATTGCTAAAACTAAGTTCTATCAAATCTCACTTGAGAAAACTTTATTTGATGAAACTGTCTTAAGAAGAACTTGGGGCTCTATCCAGAATAATTCAGCAAGATCAAAAACTCATTTTGTAACCTCTGATGATGAAATTACAAAACTTGTTGCTCAAATCCATAAAAAAAGAGTATCTAGGGGTTATAGACTTTTAAATTGCTTTTCTCTTGATTAAGTGACACATAAGATCCATGATACATTTGCAAAGAAATCTCTCTCAAGAAAGAGTATTGCAAAAGATCTGTTCGAAACCTATCTACCAGATCATGTAAGAAGCTTAGTAGATTTTGATTCTCTCAAACAAGAAAAGAGCGATATGTATGGCGATATTCTGGGTGAAGGTATTGTTGATCTACTCTATAGTGCTGAGTTTAAAGGAAACAAGGGTTATATGCCGATCTTTCTGCTCATAGAGCACCAAAGCTCACATGATGAGATGATGGCATTTCGTATCCAAAAGTACGTGCTAAGGATATGTGATGAGCATATAAGAGCAAATAAGGATTCTAAATTACCTTTGATATATCCTACTATACTTTGGGCTGGCAAGGGCCCTTACAGGGCCTCTAAATCGTTCTATGAGCTATTTGAAGATAAAAAGCTAGCCAAGCAATTCTTTACAGACGATATAAATGTGATTGATGTCTCTTGTATAGAGGATTATCGCTTAAGAGACAAATATCAGCTAGGTTTGATGCTCTATGCCATGAAGCATATACATGATAAGTCTATTAATGACGCACTCCGTTATATTTTTGATATTTTGAAGGATGTTTTTAGAAACGATTTTGAATATGCTAAAGATGTGGTATTATACATTCTTGAAAAGGCAGAAGGTAACAAAGATGTTGTGTATTTGCTATGTGATGCTGCTCCAAAGAATAAAAGAGGTGATATTATGACTATTGCAGAACAGTTAAGAGAAGAGGGTAAGCTCCAAGGTATTGATATTGGTAAGCTCCAAGGTATTGATATTGGTAAACTCCAGGGTATTGATATTGGTATGGAGAAAGGTATGGAGAAGGGCAAAGAGGCAGCAATGGTGCAAGTAGCTAAAGCTATGTTGGCTCAAGGTTTTAAAGATGATGCCATCACTAGTTGTACTGGACTTTCTCTTGCACAAATAACCTCTCTTAAAAATTAGCTAGTTGATATTCAATCTTGCACTCTGTAATACCTGATATCTCAAGTATATTATTTGAACAACGACCCCTCTTTGTATCCGCTACTTCAAAACTCATCCATATCCTTAAATTGGTAATTTCAAGATTCTATAGTTTATGTTGTCATTCTTAAATATAGCATAGGCAATAAAACACGAGACATTTTAAAAGGATAAATGGGCACCGTCAAGTTAAGTAAGGCATTTGTATAAACATGTAAATGTGATATCATATTAACGAATCAGAGTAAGTTGTATTCATGTTATATATACATGCAAAATCCATCTATTTCAGCTAAGAGGCACA
>NZ_JAJBJB010000320.1 GCF_021811845.1 Candidatus Cyrtobacter zanobii
CTGTAGACTTGATCCATAAGGTGTATCTTGAACAAACTCCTTTCTGCTGAATTGAAGTATCCTTCTTTTCGACTTGTCTTGAATCGAGTTTTGATAAGCCAACTCAGGTTGAAGTGCATCCTTCTTCGTACTTGGATTATATCTGCTTTTCTTTGATTCACTCCTCTCTTGATTTAACTGAGCAAGAGTTTTGAATGATGATTTATGAGGTCTTTGAGGTGTATTTAGATCTATTTTTATACTTTTAACAGGTTGATTATTTGCAACCTTCTTTTGTTTCTTTTTATTGATTCGTTCCTGGACAACCTAAATAAAGTGATGAAAGAAAGCAATTACCATTGTTTTTAATGCTTCATTAAACTCCTTTCCAAATTTATAAATGCAATCTACAAATTCTACAATTTTCATATCG
>NZ_JAJBJB010000165.1 GCF_021811845.1 Candidatus Cyrtobacter zanobii
TGTTAAATCTAGAATATTGACAAATGCACTGCCAGACTGCAGTTGCAGCAAGTACAAGTATGAGTTCTGTTGTTTGTAATCAAACAGACTTTTGAAACTGATTGTGCTTTCTGTATTACTTGTGGGCATGAAGTTCAAATTAAACAGACTTGTGCTCATCGACTTTAAGTAGTCATAGATTTTCTCAGGCAAGTATGGTCCAATTAGTGGAAATATAATTACTAGCTGAATTTGGTTCATCATTCCGAATGAGTTCGAAGATGCAGACGAACTTGATGAAAACAAAGTTACAATAACACTTGTTGATGTACCGAAAAGTGCTGCAAACATCGCAGCTGTTGCCATATGTTGAGTATCTCTAGGAACTTCAGCTCCAATACAACCTGAGAAGTCAATATTAGTGCTATATCCAACATCACATTCAGTACAAATATCAACAAGTCCAAACTGACCACCAAATCACACCCATCCAGAGTCAATAGTTTTGCAATCACTTGGTCATCCGTCGCCATTATTTGTGTTACCGTCGTCTCACGCTTCAGAACCTGCTCTGAATCCATCTCCTCAAATTGGAACACACTGATTTTTTGTGCTACTCGGAGTATATCCTTTATTTCACTTGATGCAGGTATCTTTAGAAGTTGTGCTGCCTCCAGTTCAAATATAGTTGGATTCAATTGATGTGCAGTCGCTCGAACATCCATCACCACTTGATGTGTTTGCATCATCTCATGCTTCTGAGCCTGCTCTCAGTCCATCACCTCATGTTGGTACTCAGTTTGCTTTTGTGCTGTCTGGATAAAGTCCTGCTGATCACAAAGTGCACGTGTCTTTTGAAGTTAGACTGCCTCCAGTTAATGCATATCCCGACTCAATAGTTGATCAATCGCTGCTGCATCCGTCGCCACTTGACGTGTTGCTGTCATCACAGACTTCTGAGCCTGCTCTAAAACCGTCTCCACACTGAATGATGCAAGAGGATTTAGGCGCATCTGGGCTTTTGCCGCCAGTTCAAGCTGTTCAAACGCTACCACTACAAATGTAGCCAGGCTCAATGGTGCTGCAGTCAGCACTGCAGCCGTCTCCGCTGGCCGTGTTGCCGTCGTCGCAAACTTCTGTTCCTGCTTTCATTCCGTCGCCTCAAACTGTGACTCATTTGGTTGGACTCGAGGGGTCGCTGCCCGTGTAGCCGTAAGGACAGTTTACTGTGATTTGATACGGCGAAGAAACTACTTTCTTTGTGTAGAAAAAGTAGTCTTTTGGAATCATCTGCATTGGTATTGTTGGAGTTGACCAATAAAGTTTTATTGATGAAGCTCCCCATGTTTCGTATAAATAAATGACAAGTGGATAGGATTGGCCTGCATTCATTGGCATTGAAAATGAATCTGTTATTACTATTCCTCCATCTCCATAATGGTCTGCTCTGATTACTCCGTCAATTATAGTTCTTGCTCCATTATCTTGATACACATAGAATGTATAGGTTTCAGTATTTGGAGGTCGGAGGGTCGATTGAAATTTTGCTGTATAATAGTCATCTCCAACTGGAAGTGATACCCAGTTCAACCCTGTTTCGTAGAAAAACAAATTTGATGTAATGTTTATTTTCTCTGCTGGACTGGTATACGAAATGTTTGGATACCACTCTCAGTAAACTCCGTTGCCATCAATCAATTTGATGA
>NZ_JAJBJB010000321.1 GCF_021811845.1 Candidatus Cyrtobacter zanobii
CAATTAAAGAGTCTTTGATGTTTGATCAGATCATTACACGATGTTCTGATCTTGACCATTGCCTCGATTACTTCGCCTTTGATATATAGAGAATTGAAACAAAAATCAGAGAATTTCTTTGGGAAATCATGTGTTGGAATCTGAATCATAGCAAACATAGGTACTTCTCTATTGAAACGATTTTCAACTCCAAGTAAAGGGTAGCTAGTAGATAAGACCATCGATGGTTCTGGGAATTTTAAATCAAGTTGGATATGGTCGTTTCCAGCATTTTCATCGTTTGATTGAGTAAATATCGCTTTGTGCAAAATCTCTTTGTTCATTGTTCTTGCGTAGTTTGTATTTACTTCGGCCATTAGACTTGTGGCGGCTTGGCTATTAGTTCCTCCACTTTTCATAGCCATACTATTT
>NZ_JAJBJB010000166.1 GCF_021811845.1 Candidatus Cyrtobacter zanobii
CTAAAAATCTATTGATAATACAACTAAAGTATAAGGAGGAAAGGTCTCGTTTTGGTCATATTCTTATAAGTCTCTAAAAAGTTTTGAGCAAGCAACTGTGGTGCTTCAAGCTGATTGCACATCCAGTCTTGCAAAAATTGGCTGAGAACCATTCACTCTTGCTCTCCATTTACTTATGCTCTGCATAAATCTGACTTAATCAAGAAATACATTGATACTATAATTCGACATAAAGAAATTAATCTCAGATTGAAAAAAGAACGGAATGGTAATTATATAGATCAGGACTAATTTTATTTGATGACTAAAGATCTTAAATGCTTTGGCTCAAGCTTTACGCCACCAAACTGACATTTGCAAGAAATCAGAAGAGATATAACTAAAAACTATAAAAGCTAAATAAGTATAAGTTTTAGATGCGTATTATTTCATTTGAAAACTAAGTATTATCTTGAGTAATGAGAATTAAATGAGCTTAAATTATTAATATATTCACTGCAATTTTTAGTGGATAATGTGATCAAACATAGTAGATATTTTTATAAAAATTAGAAAGCAAAGTTATAGAAATGGAGATTTTTATATTATTATTTTTCTTAAAAACGCTTACATGAATCATCTTCAGCATTATCTTCTCCTTCATCATTTTCATCTTCATATTTATTCTCCTTTGCCATCTTTTCATCTTCTTCAACTTCATCTTCTTCTTCCTCATTAGATACTTGGTCTTCTTCATTAATAGTTTGTTTAGCATCTTCAAGAAGTTCTTCAGCTTCTTTTTGTTGTTTGCGAACTAATTCATCATCAATTCTTTCATCATCATGAAGATCATCTTCTGCTTCATCAGAGTATTCTTCTTTAGAATCATTTTCATCATTAGGCTCAGGTTCCTGCTTCTTAGCTTCCTTAAGCTTTGTAGTTTGATTGAGCTTGTCCTTTGCCTTATTTTTATTTCACAAAGTCGCTGAGCATCCCGTCAGAAATCCCAGTGCCTCCATTCCTCGCGTTCTTTGCATTCTGCTTAATTTTGTTTTCTTCATCGACGCTGCGTCGCTCGTCGCGTCGTCCTGAGTTCTTGCCGAACGACTGCAGGCTGCGCTTCGGCGCGTCTTCGAGTGAATCGGAGTACTCGGCCTCGCCTTCTTCGTCCAGCTCGCCGTCATGATGCTCGTAGTCTTTCTCAGTGCCGCGTCTGTGGTTCGGCTCGTACGACTCAGAGTACGCGTTCGGGTTGCTCTCGACGAACGCAGACCCGCCGTCTGACTCGAGCGGCTCTGCCTTTGCGTCTGCTTCAGGATGCTCGATGACTTCGATCTGGAGGTTACTTCTTTTTCATCATCTGTTTGGCCTTATCATCGACGCTCGGCTTAACTGAACTCGGTGAGAGCCGAGGCTTACCGTCAGTTGCTTCATCTTGCTCTTTCATCTGGCTTCTTTTAACTTTTCCCGATTTATCTTTTACATGCTTTGATTTCATTTCTCTTTTCTTTTTGTCATCTTTTCTAAATTTTGCATTGGCGCAATTATAAAATATAGCAAAATTGATATGTTTTTCTAATATATTGATGTTTAAATTATAATAAGTAATTTTACGATGAGTTTTGTTTCGAACTGTGATTTCCTGATGGAGCCTCCTTTCTTTCATAGATTACTTCCTTTTTGTTAACCTTTTTCTTATAGCC
>NZ_JAJBJB010000322.1 GCF_021811845.1 Candidatus Cyrtobacter zanobii
TCCTTCGCATTTTGAATGTCCAGCTTGGCTGAATACTGTTTTGAGTAATACACATTGATGTCTTTCATTGCCGGAAACTCAACCAGCATCGAAGTGTCCAAATTCACATAAAACGTGTTGTTTGTATAGGCTCCAGTTGTATCACGAAGAACAATGTCCACAGGCTGTGATGGCGTGCCCTTCTGAATGTTTGACTGAGAAGGACACACATGCAATGTGCCCGAGTCAATCAGTTTGATCCAGTCAGGCACTGAATAGCCAAAACTTGTTGAAAATGAATCGCCGTCTTGATCAGTGGCTGTGGGTATAGTAATGTTGACTCAGTAGCATGCAGAGATGGTCACATTTTGAAGAGAAGTAGCATACTTCGGAGGCTCAGAAGCAAATATATTTACGTTCATTGTAATGC
>NZ_JAJBJB010000323.1 GCF_021811845.1 Candidatus Cyrtobacter zanobii
GACTTTCATAGTCTTGACAGTAAAGCATTGAGCATCGTCTGTATTGATGACACCATGTTGTTTGATCATCACATTGTTAATGACTTCGTTGTCCTCAATATCAGCTCTGTTTGCCTCTTGTGAGAACAATGAAGACACGCTAAAACTGATCCCTTTATCATCATTTATTTGATCATCGTTAATCAAAGTGACTTCAGAGTCGAGTTTACTTTCATCGAGCTCGCATTCTTCGGGGTCTGCGTATGTCAGAATCTCCGACTTTGCAACATCGTTCGCGAACTTGATAGTTGATGATTTCGTGATTTGGTTTAGGTCTTGAATGATGACAGCTTCTGGAAACGATTTCAAAATTATTTTGATCATTTCAATCAACTGCTTATTTTCCTGAATTAGTTTGAGCAGTTCAAGT
>NZ_JAJBJB010000324.1 GCF_021811845.1 Candidatus Cyrtobacter zanobii
TTCCATTACTTTTGGAGTTGATAAATTTGATACAGGACGATCACAAAGAGGAAGATTCAGAATTAGTAACTGAAGAGTAAGCTTGATGCCTTATTACCATTCCTAACTTCTCTGTGTAGGGTACCCAAAAAGGGAGATCCAAAAGTAAGAAATCCAATTTAATTTGTAGAATGCGAAGGGAACAAAGGATACAAAGGCGACTGATAAAAATAACAAAGGAGCAAAGAAGAGAGATAGTTCAGCTGAAAGCAATGATCATAGCGAAAGTAAGAACCTGAATACTCTAATACAAAGAAAGGAATAGATTTAATTAACTATCGTAGAGATTAGTTGTCTAAACTTCAGGAATTAGTGAATCTTTTTAGATTTATTTGATGTGAGTTTGGATTAATTCAATAAAAGTTATATG
>NZ_JAJBJB010000325.1 GCF_021811845.1 Candidatus Cyrtobacter zanobii
GCACAAAAGCTTGAGCTTCATCTGCTTTCTTTGAGTCTCCTTTGACATGTTTTGACAAGTCGAGTAATGTGTTCTTAACGGCACTTTTTAGGGATTTTAAAATCTCTTCATCTAAAATATTCACATAGTTTAAGAAAGCACTCTGAATGTCAGCCTTGAGGAATATAAATATCTCATAAGCTTCCATCAATATCCGACATATTTTGTCAAATGACTGCACGAATCTGCTTTCTTTTTGCTTCAAAATCTTTTCGTGTTCCTCCATGAATGTTTTGAGCAAACATAAGTCTTTTCCGATTTTACTAAGTGTGGTTCTACCCAGTACCTCTCACTCTCTTCGGATGATTTTGTTATGCTTTTGGAACTTCTTGACTTTCTTGAAAACATCAAGTCAGCTCATCCTCGAGT
>NZ_JAJBJB010000015.1 GCF_021811845.1 Candidatus Cyrtobacter zanobii
AAGGAATTTTCAAGCATACAAGAAGATTCAAAGCCAGTTACTCTTTTGGTTCAAGAAATGGCAAACAGCTTAAACTGTCAAGAATATGATGAGCTGCTTCAGCTTTCTTATGGGTGCATAATACTTGTGAGAGATATGCATAGAACTTGTGAATCTTTAGTGATTAGAACAGTTAACGATTCT
Organism: Candidatus Cyrtobacter zanobii; assembly: GCF_021811845.1. GTDB lineage: Bacteria > Pseudomonadota > Alphaproteobacteria > Rickettsiales > Midichloriaceae > Cyrtobacter > Cyrtobacter zanobii. The sequence continues at coordinate 184 of NZ_JAJBJB010000015.1, forward strand.
GTTTCTAAGGGTTTAGATACATTGCCACAATCTGAGGTAGAAAAAGGAATGTTTTCTGCTATAAGACAATTATTAGACACTACTAGATATATTAAAGGTCCATTTTCTAAGACTTCTTGGAAGGCTTTAGGAGAATTTATTCAATATGCAACAAAATATAATTCACATATCAAGCTTGCATTTGTTGATAGCGATCTTTTGATAATAGATACAGAAACCATATTAAGAGATTTGGCAGAAAAGTTGGAGATTTCATATGTTCATTCCATGCTGCAAGGATGGGATAAAACATCAAAAAATTTCTGGGTAAATCCAGAAAAAGACTTAATTGCATCTGCTAAAGAATCTGCGTGGAAGAATAAAGCTCTATCTTCTACATCACTTTTTCCTATACTAAAGTCTCCAAAACCGTTATCTTATTTCCCATCAGACCTTCAAAATCATATAAAAGAAACAGCGCTTCCAATCTATATAAAGGTTTTACGAGAGGTGAGTAATTTATATAGCCCACTGAATAAGTTAGAAGAGTTGTTTCGTGCTTTTAAAGATGCTGGTACTTTGATGCCAGTACCGTTCTATATTATGTTTGCAATAAAATCTAATGATGAAGCTGATACCTCTGAAGGAGAAGAAGCTAATAGAATTCTTAGTGAAATAAGGGCTCAAAATCCAGAACATGCACTTTGTTTTGAACAGGTAGATTATATATTGCATAACCCAAATCCATCTGATGATTACTGTAATGAAGTCTATTAGCTTTCTATAGTAAAAGCTCAACAAAGTTGCTGGCCCTTGGCTTGTAAGCTGAGGTACTTCTCACAAAATGCTTTAGCGCGTTCTTTTTCAATCTTCTCTACCTCTGTTCTAGTGGGCATAGACTTTACTGCATATTGTATTGCACATGATACTTGCGTGCAGAACTTACTAGTAACTTCAATATTTCCTTGCAAGATGGAATCAGTAATAGCGCTGTTATTTTGTTTTAGCATATCAAGGAGTTGAAGACATTCTAGTTCTGTCATAGAGTTGCTTGTATCTTTTATTATAGATGCAATAGTCAGAAATTCATTTATAGCTTGATAAACAGCACCTGTACCAACAGGCTTTTTGGTTTCAGTGATAGTTGTATCTAATTCGGCTACTTGATCATTCAACATTGTTACAGCCTGCTCACGCAGCGCCTCTTTTACACTATTCTGCCCAAGGTATTGAATGCAAAAATCTTCAACCTTATAGCATTGAGCAAACACACTTCGACTATTAGTCCTTAAAATTTCGGCACGATCTGATGTACGTCCTGGCGCTAATTTAATAGCATCTGCGATTTGTTCATAAAACTTATCCACAGATTTAAAGTTGAGAGCAGAAATGCTACTAACAACTTTCTCCATATTTTCACTCAGTACCCCAATTAGAGCATTGCATTCAGAGCTATTCATATATGGTACTACCTCACTCATTATACTGAGAGTTTTTCTAACCTCATGATATGCATCAAACTCAGCATTATTAGGATTCCGCCTTTGTACAGCCATATTCACATCGTTACTTAATTCAGCGATTTCCTCTAGTAACTGCTTTGCTTGTTCATTTTGCATAAAATTTATATTCAAAACAACTATATCCATAAGAGTACAACTTTTTAGGGATGTGTATAGAGATGAAATTTTTTATCTTTTATCTACATATTTCAGTAGGTTGGTATATAATTTTATATGAGGCTGGTATTGTACTTAAAGTAAACAGCCAAATATTGTCATAGAGCTGTCATCGCTTACTAGCTTTCTTCTTTGCTCATAAAATGAAGCAATACATATAAATCATATATGTATTTATATTTTAAGATGTACAAATTATATGCAATATGAATTTAACTTATTTAAAATACAACTAACATATTGTAGTTTAATATTTTTAATATTAAGCTCATGACTACGTGGTTGTTTAATGCATAATTATGAAGGATGAGGTTAATCTTGATGAAGCTAGTTTAAAGGATCGCCTTAACGACCTAAAGCCTGGGTTAGGCGATGGTGTGAGGGATGAGTTTGATTTAGAACTCGAGAAGATAGAAAAGGAGATAGATAAGAGTATAGAAAAAGGAATAGATGAGTCTGGCAAGCAAGACAAGGATGATATGGACCTCAAAGAATTCGAAGAAGAGCTGAATAAAGAGGGTAATATACAACTTGGTGATATTGATAAGGAGCTTGAGGATATAGAAAGGGGAATAGATGAAGAGGGTATACAACCAAGTCAGCAAGTGCGTAGTGCTATGCAAGAAATTGATGCAGTGGACCAAGGAATCAAACAGGAGGCGGGTGCACGTATAGCAAAAGGGCAAGATGATTTTAAGACACTAGATGCAGAAATAAAGAGTGATATAGAAGGGATCCAGCAGGAAAGGGCTGCACAAGAATCAAAGCTAGATTCTGCAAAAGTTGACAAATTTGCAAAAAATGACGTTTCATTTGATGAATTAGATCAGCTTTCATCAGCAGAGCTTGATAAACTTGGCGAGAATATGGATCCAAATCAGCCAAAAATACCTATGCAAGACCAGGAGACTGCTCCAGAGAAATCTTTTCTGGATAAGATGATGGATTTGGTCAGGGATGTTGTGAACGTCATTAAAGATGTTGTTAATATGGTATTTGGTGATTCCGATAAAGAGCGTGAAGAGAAGAATTTTGCTAAAGAGGTAGATAAGGCTGGTAAGGGTGTTGAGGATTCTGTGTCTAAATTTGAAGGCAAGATGAAAGAGTTTGATAAGCAGGCAGGGCTTGATGGACAAGAACAGGGAGGGCCTGATGGACAAGAACTGAATACAAAGGGGCTTGATGTAATAGTGCAGGGTATGAAGGCATCTATGGATAATCCTGAACAGAGTAAGGAGGAGGCCCAAGAGGTTGGCAAAGGTGTTGGAAAATTTACGGATAAAGTGCTTAATGAGCAGGGTAGTGGGCAATCACTTGGTAGATAGGTATAGAGTTGAACGTACAAGCGGTATAACCTCCGCTATAGCTAAGATGCTATAAAAAGTGGGTTAACTTTGCAAATAATTTAATTAAATTTGATAAAGTCACTTTTATGCGCTCATTGTAGCTATATAAATATTACTAACGTCGTTAAATTTTGCATATGCAAAATTGTAACGGATTGCTGCTGGGGTTATCATGTATTCAATTTTATAGCGAGAAAATTAACGCTAATAGGAAAATCCGAGGACAAGGCTTAGGTTATGGAAGTATGGTGTAATTAAGTTACCGCTCCCGCCCATATCAGGTACTGGCGATCCAGTACCATTACCAACTGCAGTATCCATGGCCACCTCTATATTATTCTGTAATAAATCATACCTAATTTGTGCACTAACACCTGGTATAAATTCATATATCAGCCCACCGCCAATTGCCCAAATGAATTTATTTTGCATATCATCAGAAGTAATTGCTGATATTTTAAATTTTCCTTGTGCCTTAGCATCAAATATATAATCTTCACTTATCTTCATTCTATTGCGAGATGCTCCAAACCCCGCATGTATGAACATACCAAAATTATCATCAAACATATAGTTGCAGCGCGCTTGTGCAAGTAAAGACATATACTTGTACTCAACGCTCTGACCTGTCAGATCCCCTGCGGCTTTAGTTATCTTACCATTTGCTCCGCCCATATAAAAGCCTAGGATGCCCAGATCTATACCTTCAAATACCTCGTATGTAATGCCAAGTGAGTATACAATGCCATTTGCAGCATTACCTACGCCTTGTACAAATGGGATATTTGTTTCCCCAACTATTACTGCAGCATCTGCTGCATTCTTTTTCCAATCTACTGCCTTTGAATCAGACATCCAATTTGTTGCCCAGCCAGCACCAACATTGACAGAAACACCAAATCTGTCATCATCATTATATGCAAAACACGGTAAGATGGATGCATTGAAAACTATAGCTAATGCTATGCGTGCTGAATTATTCATTTTTGGTACTTAATAATACACATAGATAATAACATATTGATTGAATCGGTGCTTGTCTAGATCTGGATGATTTTATGTACTTTCAATATAATATAAAAATCTTTAGCTAATTTTTAAAGTTATCATAGACACTTTCAGTGATCGTACTTGTTAATTTATTAACCTTTTTAGAGCACTTACACTCTTTTGTATAAATCGCTGGTTCTCTATGCTGTAATGCGCAATATGAAACAGTGGTAAAAAGTAGTAATGAAATTGTAAGAAGTATAAGTTTATATTTATAGCGCATGGTTGCTAGCAGACATCATTATACTGTGAAACCCAACCACATCCAGCGATGCGCCGCCTATGAGCAACCCATCCGAGATTTCAAGTATATCTTGAGCATTGCTTATATTGACAGAGCCTCCATATACAAATGGCGAATCAGCACGTCCAAGATATTGCCTTGCATGAGTAAGCACAGATTGAATATACAGATTATCAGGAGTTTTACCAGAGCCTATTGACCATACTGGCTCATATGCAACAATAATTCTTGCATTACTTTCTAGTTTTTTCAAAAAGGAGAGTTTTTGCTGTACCATTGCACAAATATCTGTGCACATATTTTCATCTTCGCCGAAACAAATTATTGGAGCAATATTAGCTCTAAGTGAAGCGTGTATTTTAGTGAGTATTATATCCTCAGTCTCTCCCATGCTTCTTCTCTCGCAGTGGCCTAAGATTATATATTTTACCCCAAATTCTGCAAGCATACTTGCGCAAACCTCGCCAGTTTTTGATCCAAGATCTTGGAAAATAGAGCAATCTTGTGCTCCAATGCTAATATGTGATAGATTATAATCTCTTACGATTGGTATATGAATCGCAGAGGGGCAGATAACAACTTCGATATTATTAGTGTCCAGTGCGCTAAAATTGTTTAAGAATGCTCGTACAGAATCGAGATTCATATTCATTTTCCAATTGGCTATTAATAATTTTCTCATCTATTAATTTATATAGATAAACTTTCCGTATATATAAACCAGTTCTTGGGGAGCTTTTCTGCAGCGCTCTTTAAGTACTGTTCATTTTCAAATATTCCAAAACACGTTGGGCCACTGCCAGACATTCTCGCAAAGATACAACCATCAAGATTAGAGATTGTTTCTAATATGTGCCCGATAGAAGGTTCTAGTTTTATTGAAATATGCTCTAAATCATTTTTTCTTTTAGATATTTGGTGAACGGTGGTAGGGAAGGGGTGCTGGTCTGAAAAAGCCGATACATGCTTGAAAACGTCTTTTGTAAGAAGTTGTGAACCATTATTTACCAAAAGTAGATGAATGGTTTCATGCAGTTTAGTTTGGATAATCTGTTCACCAATTCCAGAAACTTGTGCGACGCCCCCTTGAAGGCAAAACGGTACATCGGCCCCTAGAGTAAGTCCTATTTGCAGTAGTTGGGCATCACTAAGTCCACATTGCCAAACAAAGTTTAGGGCGCGCAGGGTAGCCGCCGCATTGGAGGAGCCGCCTGCAAGACCAGCTGCAACTGGTATGTTTTTTTGTACTCGTATATAAGCACCACGTTTAATACCAGTTACTTCTTGCAGCCTAGTTGCAGCCTTATGTATTATATTATCTTCTATTATGATATGCCCTTTATTGAATACTTCGCACACAAGTTCCGTGTGTTCAGATATGCAAAGCTCATCACATAATCCAATACTAACAAATAGGCTATTTAGTATGTGGTACCCATCATGACGCTTACCTAAAACTTCCAAAAAAAGGTTAACCTTGGCATGGGCGCTTATCGAATACACCATTAATTGTATTTTTTCAGATTCAAAGCATTGCCAGTATCCATACTAGAGTAAAACTCAGTGTTATTCTTTGTGACTTTCAGTTTATCAAGCAGGAACTCTATCGCCTCTACAACACTCATAGGATTCATGATTCTTCTTAATAGCCATGTCTTAGATAAATCTACCTTGTCAATCAGCATTTCCTCTCTTCTTGTACCAGATTTAGCTACATCTATTGCAGGATATATTCTTTTTTCAGAGGCCTTTCTATCAAGAATGATTTCAGAGTTACCTGTTCCTTTGAACTCTTCAAATATAACTTCATCCATCTTAGATCCAGTTTCAACAAGAGCAGTTGCAATTATTGTTAAAGATCCGCCTTCCTCTATATTTCTAGCGGCGCCAAAAAATCTCTTTGGTCTTTGCAATGCATTGGAATCTACGCCTCCACTCAAAACCTTTCCTGATGATGGTGCAACATTGTTATACGCTCTAGCCAACCTTGTGATCGAATCTAGTAATATTACAACATCCTTACCTTCTTCAACAAGGCGCTTTGCTCTTTCTATTACCATTTCAGCAACCTGTACGTGTCTTGAAGCTGGTTCATCAAATGTTGAGCTAATCACCTCGCCCTGCACAGATCTTTTCATATCTGTTACCTCTTCAGGCCTTTCGTCTATCAAAAGCACCATAAGGTATGCATCTGGATAATTGGTCGTAATAGAATGCGCTATACCTTGCATTAAAAGTGTTTTCCCGGTTCTTGGTGGTGCAACGATCAGAGCTCTTTGTCCAAACCCTAGTGGAGCGACAATATCTATAACTCTTGAACTCAAAGAGTTTTTTCCACCCATCATGTTCTCCATAATGATGCGTCTATTTGGGAACAGAGGCGTAAGGTCATCAAAATGTACACGGTATTTAGATCTTGATACATCCCTACTATTTATTTCAGTGATGTTAGACATTGCAAAGTACCTTTCCCCCCTCCTTGGTGGTTTAAGGTAGCCTGTTATTGTATCACCAGTCCTAAGTGCGAATTTCCTAATTTGATTAGTAGAAACATATATGTCATCAGAAGCTGGTACGTAGCTTGAATCAATCGACCTTAAAAAGCCATATCCCTCCTGTAGTACATCAATGACACCATCTGCAACTATTCTGTGTCCCTTATATGCCAGGTTCTTGAGCACAGAAAATGTTAAGTCATGCCGCAACATATTACATGAATTTTCTATTCCAAGGTCAATTGCTTGAGCAATTAGCTGATCTATAGTCTTATGCGTAAAATCTTTCAGTGAGATTATATCTAGATCAGTTTCAGTAACATCCGTATTTTCAGTAACTTCTGCAGTTTCAGCAGAAGCTATAGTTTGTTGTTCTGCAGGTTCTGCAGATTCTGTATATTCTGCAGACTCTGTAGATTTATTTATGCCATTTTGTAGTATTTGAGACGCTTCACTCTCTCCTTCTTGCATAATGACTTGTTGTGCGTCTGATGTTTCTTGAGTGTTTCGTAGTAATTTCTTTCTTCTACGTATTACACCAAGTGATAAGGTTGCTTTCTTAAGTTTGCCCTCTTCATGAGGTGCCTCAATATCTAAATCGGTAGTTGGGATTGCAGCTTGGGCCTCTGACAAAGCATCAAGTACTGCCTGAGAATTTGACATAATAATTTCTAAAGAAAAAGTTAAACCAATATCTTGAAGACACTGTGAAATAAAATTTTGCAGGGAAAAGCCCTCAGTGACATTCCAGATGCGCTCCAGAAGGAAGCCACGGGCAAAATAACAACAAAACCAACATTGGCATCCACCACACTATATACTGGCAGGACAAATTGTCAAAGCATTTATATATTTTTGTATGCTTTTTCTTATTTTATTTGTATCATTACTAAATAATATTAACATAAAATTAAAAATTGCTGATAACGCAATTTAATGCAATCATTACACAAAGCATTTAGTAGCTGAGTTGGTTTATGCGCAATTTGAAGTTTCCAGTATCACCGCATCTTGCTATATATAAGATGCAGATTAATTCATTTTCCTCTATTTTTCATAGGGCCTGTAGCATATTCTTATGTATAGCTTTTGTATTTGGTGGTATCTGGTTGATTTCTGAGCTCAATACGTATGAACTATCTGATGAGCTCTGTTTATACAATAGCAAATGTGATTGTTGTGGATCTAATGTATTTTCTACATTATTTTCTATTATATTAAGTTTTTCTTTTATATATTATATTATATCGACAATTAAACATTTAATATGGGATGAGTTGGTATGCCTCTCCACAAGGTGTGCTGATCTTTTAAATTGGCTTTCGTTAGTATTGTCTATATTAGCCTTCCTGGTATTGTGGATCTATGTAATTTTTTAAGCGTTCTATGTCATATACTTCTTCAACTAAGACGCCTTATAGGATTTCGTCCTTCATTCTGATTTTACTATCTATTAGGGTTGTTTTTCTTTTTGCATACTGTGTGAAGCATGGTTTTGTGAACACATTTAGCCAGGCTATGAGTAGTACATGTAATGCTATCTTAATGGTGCTTTTTATTATTGTGGCATCCTATAACATATTACATGATATGAAAGTGATAATGGAAGATTATATTAAGTGTTCACGGGTGAGAAATTATTGTGCTGCATTATTATACTTAGCGGTTGGTGTTACTGCCATTGGTCTATTTATTTCTATTGCTTATATGTATTTTGTTGCCAGGACTTTTGCTTTTTGTGGTTAATTTGCTGTGAAGAATGTTGTAGATCATCAGTATGATGTTTTGATAATTGGTGCAGGTGGTGCTGGTTTGAGAGCGGCACTTGGCGTTGCTAAAGAGGGATTGAAGTCTGCATGTATTACTAAAGTATTTCCAACTAGGAGCCACACTGTTGCTGCGCAGGGTGGTATTAGTGGTGCGTTGGGTAATATGGGTGAGGATGATTGGAGATGGCATATGTATGATACTGTCAAAGGTTCTGATTGGCTTGGTGATCAAGATGCTATTGCCTATATGTGTAAGCATGCGGCTCAAGCAATAATAGAGTTAGAGCATTATGGTGTGCCATTTTCAAGAACGAAAGAGGGCCTGATATATCAAAGACCTTTTGGCGGAATGACAACACATTATGGTAAAGGTGGAAGTGCTCAAAGAACTTGTGCGGCGGCAGATAGAACTGGCCATGCCATACTGCATACACTATATCAACAGTGCTTAAAATTTGGCGTAGAGTTTTTTATTGAGTATTTTGCGCTAGATTTAATAATGGATAATGGTGTGTGTAAGGGGGTTAGCGCATATTGTTTAGATGATGGTACATTGCATAGATTTTGGGCACATGCTGTAATCATTGCAACTGGTGGGTATGGAAGGGCTTATGCTTCTGCCACCTCTGCCCACACATGCACTGGCGATGGTAGTGCCATGGTTCTAAGAGCTGGGATACCGCTCCAAGATATGGAATTTGTACAATTTCACCCAACAGGGATTTACGGCTCTGGCTGTTTGATGACGGAAGGTGCCAGGGGTGAGGGTGGGTACCTTGAGAATGCTAATGGAGAACGCTTTATGGAGCGGTATGCGCCTTCAGCAAAAGATTTGGCGTCTAGGGATGTTGTAAGCAGGGCAGTTGCCATAGAAATAAGAGAGGGTAGGGGGTGTGGCCCTAAAAAGGATTATATTAACTTAGTAATTAATCATTTGGATCATAAGGTTATTGAGGAGAGGTTGCCTGGAATTACTGAAACTGCCAGAATATTTGCAAAGGTAGATGTGACAAAACAGCCAATACCAATTGTTCCAACAGTACACTACAATATGGGTGGGATACCAACCAATATTCATGCAGAAGTGTTAACGTTTAAAAATGGAAAAGAGGAGGTTGTGCAGGGATTGATGGCTATTGGTGAGGCTGCCTGCGTCTCTGTTCATGGTGCAAATAGATTAGGATCTAACTCTCTCTTAGATTTAGTAGTCTTTGGTAGGGCTGCGGCGTTTAGGTTAGCTGATGTATTAAAGCCTGGTTTATCTCATAGCATGAAGGCTGAATTTGATATAGGGTTTGATAGATTAAAGAGTATCTTAGGTTCTGCTGGGTCCATTCCTGTTTCTTCAATTCGCAAAGATATGCAAAGCACGATGCAAGAACATGCTTCTGTGTTTAGAGAAGATGGGATTTTAAAAGATGGTATAGAAAAGATGAAGGCAGTATGTAGGTCATTTAGTGACATACATCTCACGGATAAAGGGTTAATATGGAATACAGATCTAGTTGAGGCGCTGGAGTTGGATAATTTAAGGTCTCAGGCGCTTGTTACAATATACTCTGCTTGGAATAGAAAAGAGAGTAGAGGGGCGCATGCAAGGGCGGATTATCCGCACAGGGATGATAAGAACTGGATGAAGCATACAGTATCGTTTTTAGATCTAAATAATTTAGAGGTAAAGATAGAGTATAGGCCTGTGAGCTTGAATACTGGTACAGATGAAGTTGAGGCGATCGCGCCTCAGGATAGGGTTTATTAATGAGCTAGCCGTTCTATATGATACAGCTAAATGGAAGTGTGTTGAACTTTGCAAGTAGCTTAATGTCATTAAGTGAAATTTAATATGGCTGCGTTTGCTCATTATATATGGTTTTAGCTAAAACCATATATAAGTTTTGTCATCAATTTTCTTATCTCGCAGTTAGTTATATAAAATTGTGCATACCTATACTGCAATATCGTATAGCAGAGGTAAATGAGATTGAGAAATAAATAGAGGCAATTTATGCCAAATTATCTCTATTTCTGCCTTACAAACTATCTCATGCTCTGTTGCCTAGGCTATAGTTGTAGCATAGGCAATAAAATTTGAGATATTTTAAAAAGATAAATGAATTAGATTGCAATCGATTAATATATAAGATTTGTCTCAACCTCTCATGCCTAAGCTATATACAGCCTAAGCAGAAGTGGTTGAGAGATAAATGCGTCTATTTAATACTGAATTATCTTTGTTTACGCCTTAAAAATTGCCTCACGTCCTTCTACCTAAGCTATGGCTCAGGTAGAAGGGGTTAAGAAATAGATACACAGATTTATAACTAAGCCACCCATTTTTATGCATTAGAAGCCATCTCGTGCTCTATTGCCTAAGCTATAGCCTGAAATTATTTTACTCTATTTTCAAGCTTTATTATTTCTTATGTTGCATCATGCCGATTTATATTGCTCAACATTTAGTTTATTCTCAGATCTATCTATGAGGAGTGTTGCAGATGCGCACCCTGTAACGTTGATAACGGTTGTCATCATATCCAGTAATCTATCAACAGTTGCGACAAGCAAGACCCCCTCTATTGGTAAGTTTAGCGCATTTAGGACCATGCCCAGAAATAACAGAACGCCGCTTGGTATTCCAGCGCCACCTATTGAAGCAAGTGTGCACATGAGCAGTATTGTCACATAATCGCCAGGAGAGAGTACAACGCCCATCATCTGCGCAAAGAAGATCGCTGCACTTGCCTGATAGATGGCACCGCCATCCATATTGAGCGCTGCAGAAAGTGGCAATATAAATCTACTACTTTCTCTTGAAATACCCATCCTATTCTCAGATACATCCATTAGTGGTACAAGCGTGGCTTTTGAGCTGCTTGTTGCAAAAGCTATTAGCTGAGGGCCCCATACCTTTTTATAGAATGGGATAGGGGATAGTCTTGCAATGAATATAATTAACACTCCAAAACATATATATTGTGCAATACAGCCTATGAACACAGCAAGAACAAGCTTGCTTAATGCAAGTAGTACAGAAAGGCCTTCCACGCCTACCATTGCAGAGATATAACCGAAAACCCCAAATGGTGCTACCTTCATTATTATCTTTATTACCTCAAAAAATAGCAGCGCGCATTGGTGTATAACCCTTATCAAAACGGCAGATTTATCTCTATTTGCATTCAGTATAAACCCCACGAACATTGCAAAGACTATAATTTGTAATATATTGCCGCTTGATAATGACTCAAATATATTGTCTGGTATTAAGCTTAAGAAGATATCGAAACCCTTCAAGTCATTGACTTTTGGTAGGGATTGTGAGCCTTTAAATTCTTCTAATAGTGATTTAGATAACCCAACTCCAGGCTCTAGTAGTTGAGTGACTATAATACCTATCACTACTGCAATGATAGATGTTGCTAGAAATACAACTATTGCTTTAATACTTACCCTATAAAGGGAAGATGCGCTATCCATGCTGGTGATACCATATAGGATGGTGAAAAATATCATCGGCATAGTCACCATTCTTATCAAACTTAGAAATATACTGCCCATATAGCCTAAAGGTTTTGCAGAAGGCCCAAGCACTAAGCCACAAACAACACCTAGGCACATGGCTATGAGCACAAATTGCCACTGAGAACACCTTAATAGTTTGACCATATATCTAAATAAAATAACAATACAGCGTTATATATAAAGTCGCTTACAAGAAACAATACAAGCATAAGTTTACTACAGCGTGACTACACACACACTGCAACTAAAATCTATAGCCCGTAACAAAATATAGAAAAAACTGTAATATAGCAAGTAATATTATAAATGGATAAATTGCTATTTCGGCAATATGCCATACCCAAAGTTGAGAAATTTAGAATATGATTGTAAAATCTATATTGTAATAGGAAAAGCTTTTGTATTATTTGTAATTAATAACTATAGTTGAGATGTATAATAGCACAACTTAATATAGTGATGATTTGGATTGGGCGCAATTAGTATGGTGGTTTATTATAATATGGCTTGATAATTCTTGTATGTAATGGTTAGTATACGTGAATGTGCAGGTTATATGCTGCGCCTTTATATATAAGATGTATATAAATAACAATTATATTGCACAAATTCTTTTTTGACAGCTGAAAATACCATGCTATCATCAGGCGCAGACTTTGCTGCGCCTGTAGCTCAGTTGGATCAGAGCGCCAGACTACGGATCTGGAGGTCAAGGGTTCGAATCCTTTCAGGCGCGCTTTTTTGTGTGATTTATGTTGTGTGAATATGGTTAAAAGGGCTTGTATGAGGGGGCGGAGGTGGTGTGTATCGCTTTTATGGATAGTTGTTGTTGGGTTTTTATTGGTAAATTTTTCTGCAGTATACCTTCATAAAAGTTCGCTAATGTCTTTTATTGAAAATGCACAAAAAGTTGCGCGAAAGGGTGGAAATGAATTAGTAGTAAAAAGGGTAGAAATAGATGGTTTCTTAGGTTGGAAACCTGTATTCTTTTTGCAAGGTGTTGAGTTAACCTCTTCTGATGCTTCAGATACAACCACAATAGATTTTGGGGATATTAGTGTCTCTGAGAATATTTTCGATAAAAGGATTGTGGTTATGCTAAAGAATGATATTAGGCTAAGTTATCCTTCTAGCGATGACAAATGTTGTACTGTGGTAAACTTTGTAGGTAAAAGGCCAGAAATAGAGTTTCTTTTCTCCGTTTCATTGGATACGCTATTGAAAAGCATAAATATTGATGATGAAGAGGGTAAATTTTCCGCATTGAAGCATATGGAGAAGTTTTCTTATCAGGATAATGGCTTTGAATTAAATGTCAGAAAGCGTGATGATGAGTTTAAAAAAGCATTAGAGTCACAAGGGTGTAGTATCCAATTTAATGCTTCAGGCAATACAAGTGTTGTGGAAATGAAGTTAGGGAAATCCAGGTATTATCCAGAGGGTTCTAGTGGGCTTTATCCAGATGTGTTTGCGAAACTCGGTGATATCACGTTTGATATGAAAGCCAAAAAAGTTCTTAATTCAGTGGAAGATGGTGAAGCGGATTTTATCGAGATTTCACCTATGAATTTTAATAGTGATCTCTTTTATGTAAATTCTCACTCATCTATCTCAAGGCAGAATGCTGGATCTCCTGCATATTCTTATGCGGAGATAACTATTGGTAAAAGAAAGGAGGCGGTTGAGTTTTTTGTTGATGCTATAAAGCATTATGCTGGGCTTGATTCTAGATATTCTACAAGCGAAGTAGCAAAAATGGTTTTGGGGCTCCTTGAAAATTTACCAGATTCAAAATTAGAAGGGGATGAGCTTACAATACGCATCACTATAGATGATTCTGGACATGTGCTTATTTCTGGGCTTGATATAACGAATTTTCTAGAGCTACTGAAAAGTACGGCGCTTAGTGGGGTAGCAGATTCTTTACAATCGCCTAAGTAATATGCTACAATGCTGGCGTTTTATTTTTCATAAGCACTAATTTAGAGGTATGAGGGTATTTGGTTTTTCTATGTGGCTTTTTGCTACAATATTTTTGGCATATCAATTTGTGTTGAGGGTGCTGCCTAATATAATAGTGGGCCCACTTTCAGCAAGTTTTGGTATATCTTCACAAGAGATGGGGTACTTTTCAAGCTTATATTATGTGGGGTACACTGTTATGCATATACCAATTGGTATTTTATTAGATAGGGTGGGGGTTAGGAAGGTTATGCCAATTTGTATTGCTATCACGTCCGTTGCTCTTCTTCCATTGGTATACTCAGGTTCATGGTACTGTGCGGTTGCTGGTAGGTTGCTGCTAGGTGCAGTTTCATCTGCTGCTATCCTTAGCGTGTTTAGAGTTACTAGAATATGTTTTGGTGAGAAGCACTTCTCTACAGCAATTGGTATTACGGTCACAATAGGAATATTAGGCGCTGTATATGGTGGAAGACCTGTAGACATATTAGTGGAACAGCTTGGCTGGAAATCTGTTATTAATGTATTTATTATCGCTGGTTTTATGGTTGCGCTTCTTTCGTATATATTCATACCTAGTACAAAAAGAACTGACCATATCCCTAAATCAAATCGTAGTGTTATAGAGGATTTGAAGATTGTATGTTTTAATGGTCGGATCATTCTACTTAGTTCTGTTGGTGGGTTGATGGTCGGATTGTTGGAGGGGTTTGCTGATACATGGGGCACACTGTTTTTTGAAAAGGCGTATGGGCTCGATAGAGGCACAGCTACGATGCTACCATCAATAATTTTCTTTGGCATGTGCGTAGGTTCACCAATCATTGGTTATCTCATAGAAAGGACTAGGTGTTATTATACTGGTGTTGTGATCTCTGGTACAGCGATGCTGTGTTGTTTCTCTGCAATACTATACCTAGACCTTAGCATGCTGCTGCTTTACTCTTGTGTATTTATGTCAGGCTTCTTTTCTGCATATCAAGTGATAGTTATCTCAAAAGTGAGAGATTTTGCACCAAAGGAATTACTTGATATGACATCCACTGTGTCAAATATGGTGATCATGATATATGGATTTATATTCCATAACATCATAGGTGCTTTGATCAATATGTTTACAGATGGTGGTGGTCTTGCCTCTTCTTATTCGCTTAGGTATGGTTTATCCTCTATCAACGCTGCGTTGGCTATTGGAGTGGTTGTTACTCTGCTTATGATGGTATACGAAAAAAAGAAAGGTAGGAGCGCTTTATAAATCTATACTTCTTCTTGTATGTCGTATTGTGCTTCGTGGATGTCTGTTTGTGGTTTTATATTGTGTATTGTCGACTAAATATATGCATTAAGATGTGTGGTGTTATCATGAATAGCGAGCTCAGTAAAACGCCACATAGCAAACTGCCATTCTTGGCATGATGTGCTATTTTGGGTATTGCTTATCAAAGATGGCTTTATGGAGAAAAACATTAATCTAGCAATTTTTTCGTGAGAATTTGCATAAAATCTGCGAAAATTTTAAAGGATATATTCTCAAGCATATTTTTTATCTTTTAGTAAGCAATGCTGTCTAAAAATTTTCATAAGCTTGCTTATCGAATAAAGCGCAATACTATTCAGATAAACAGCTATGGCCAACCATTATAAGTAATGTTGAAAAAGTGATATAGCTTAGGCATGAGAGGTTGAGACAAATCTTATATATTAATCGATTGAATCTAATTCATTTATTTTTTAAAAATGTCTCAAGTTTTATTGCCTATGCTATATATCATTTACAAAAAATAATGACGCATGAAAGCGTGTGAATCTGCGGTTGCAATTAAGCTACATATTGGTATCATATAGCTAGTTAACTTGCACTTATTTTGAGTGATGAATAATAGGCCTGAGATTCTAATATTTGACTGGGATGGAACACTAGTAAAGGATGATGATACATTTGATATGTTTCATAAAACAATGCGCGATTTGAAACTTGGGTATAACATAGACGAATCGATGCTTGTGGAATATAGATATTATCCTATGAAAGACTCATTAAGGCTGCTTTTTGGTGATGAAGCACAAAGATTTGAAGAGAAGTATCTGGAAAATATGAGAAATGCAAAAGCTGTTGAGCCAATACAGATGGATGGGGCTGTTGATATGCTGAATTATTTTAAAGAAAATAATGTACAGATGTTTATAGTGAGCAATAAGCGTTACCCCTCCCTAAGGCTAGAAGTGGAATCTTTAGGGTGGGAAGAATATTTTTGCGCAATTATTGGAGCATCGGATACTCAAAGAGGCAAGCCTTGGAGAGACCCCGTTGATCTTGCCCTTAGTGCAATTCAAAACCCAGATCAAAAGCTTAAATGGTTTATAGGTGATAGCATTGTTGATGTGAGGTGTGCGCATGAAACGCAATGCATACCATTTCTTATAAATCCAAAACGTGATACAGAATTAGTAATAATGGAGAGTGGTTTGGACCATGTACGCATTAACTCACATGAATGCTTAATTAAAAAATATAAAGAATCCGTTATATAGCTTGGTGATATTTCTGGCATTGGGTTCTAATATTTTGTTTATATTACCTCTAAGAGCCTGTCTTGAAAGTTATTTTATGGTATTTAAGGCCCAGCTAATCTCTTCAGCATAATCATATTAATATAGACAATATGTTCAGAGGTTTTATGATTGTGTTCATAATCCTTGCTCATTCGCCTAAAAGTATTAAACCAA
>NZ_JAJBJB010000167.1 GCF_021811845.1 Candidatus Cyrtobacter zanobii
GAAATGTCTTGGGATTTCTGCGTATCTTGGTGTATCTTAGGGACATGGAGATCCTCTTTGATCAGTAAGTCTCCATACCTTTTATACATATTTTAACAAAATTCATACTTACGCAGCAGGTCTATTAGATATTGTTAGCGGCAACTCAGGTGATATTTTTGGCGATTTATTACCCTCATATAGCTCAAATCAAAATTGTATCAGTATTAAACACATTATAGGCGCAAAGCATGGTGATAAATTTTCAGTTACTGTGAGCTCTATTGCAAAAAAGGAAGTATTGGCATTTCCGCCAATGAATATAAATGCACAGGTTGGTAGTTCTTGCGGCATTAACTCAGCATCATGCATAGAGGCTGGGGAAATAATATTGACACTAAAAAATAACGTTTTAAAAGCTTTGAATACAAAATTTAGTGACACTACATCTCCTGCTGTTTCGGTAGATGGCAGCTCTGGTACAAAATTTAAAGCTGGATCTTTTTATATTAACAACAAATTTACGGAACTAAAGGATGGGCAAAGCTTGAGCGACATTGTGCAATCAATTAACCTATCAAAAATAGGCGTAAGGGCCGAAATAGCAAAAGACAACAGCTCATTATATTATATTGTGCTTGAGCCAATAACCATAGGCGGGCAGCTCAAGATAGATGACCCATACGGACTTCTGGGTACGGTTGTAGACCAAATACCAACTACTAGTATTAATATCACTACTGGTGATTCTATATTCACGGTTATTAAAAAATTTAATAGTGCGGCGCAAGGCTCTGCTACAATATCATATAACGTAAATGGGTCTACGATTTCTTGCGTACTTTACTCTAGCCTCACTGGTACTACAAATGCACTTGATATGACCTTTAAAGGTGTTGCACCATCTAAGGATGGTAGCGGAAGTGGTAGGTTTTTTGAGACATTTACAACCACCCAAGGAGCAAGTGATGCAAATATGACTTTTGATAATGCACCAATTCAAGCTTCATCATCCAACTTAATAAAAATCGGGTTGCCAAATGGTGGTGATATAGCGCTAGAATTATTGAAAGAAACACCTAGTGGAGAATCAGCAGATTTTACAGTATTTACCGATATTGATACGATATATAAAAAGATAGAGTCCTTTATTGTTGGATATGCAAAATTTATGCACCAACTTAGTAAAGTAGAGGGCGTGAAGCACGGTTATCTAGGTTCATTTATGAAAAAAGGGCTAATAGATTTTAAAATAATTTATGATCTATTATCTCCCAAAAGATTAAACGGTGATGCAACACACTTAAGAGATGCGCAAGGCAACAATGTTGGGATATCATCTTTGGGGATTCAATTTTTAGATGATGATGTTGGACTATTCTTCAATGACGAAATAGAGAAAGCTGCAAGCTTTCAAGACTTAGAAGGCCTCGGCATCATCCACTTTAGTGATAGACTCCTACGCGATAGCATAGCAAATAATATTGATTTTGTGGAAAGTTTGTTTGTCTCTGGCGTTAAAGGTAGCGCAAACTTTAACTTACATGATGGCAAAAATATAATAGACCTGCTGCGTAAGTCGTTTTTTGTTTCTGTGTTTTTTTGTCTTTTTTTTGGACGGGCTTTTGTCTTTTTCTGATGATGCTTATGCAGCAGAAAAACCATTTTTGAGATTAACGATGCC
>NZ_JAJBJB010000326.1 GCF_021811845.1 Candidatus Cyrtobacter zanobii
CTCTTACATTCATGTCTTTGTCAACACAACTGCAGTCAAGCAAATTGAAGTTGAGAAAACTAGAAACGATTGACTTCAGTTGATGTTTTCGAGTATTTCTCACGAGTTCAGGACACCTCTAAATGCCTTCTCGAACTCAGTTTTGCTTCTGGAATCGAACTACAACCAACTTCTACACAAGATCGATAGATTAGTCCCAAAAGTACTTGTTGACAAACTTATAAGTCCAAGTCAACGAGAATCAAACGGACGTTTTTACACGATTTGCAAGATCTCAACAGCGAGTCTTATGAGCCTGGTTGAAGATATTCTCGATCTTGCAAAGCTGGAGGCAGGCACATTTTCGTTGAATGAACAGTCCTTCATAGTGAGTACTCTTGTTCATGACATCGAGAGTATATT
>NZ_JAJBJB010000168.1 GCF_021811845.1 Candidatus Cyrtobacter zanobii
AACTTTTCAAGCTCTTTAAATTTTGCAGAAAGAACATCTAAATCTATTTTAACTGCATCACCCAGAGGAATGAATTGCTTTGCAAAGTCAAGCAAATCTGGAGAACTATCTTTAAGTGTGATGATTAAGAAGTCAAGCAATGAGTACTTATTTTCCATCTATTTTCTTGGACTTTAGTCCACTCATATTTTTAAGAGTTTGTAGCTTGAATCCAAATGAGTTTCCTTTTGATGTTTTGTAATTTAAAAAGTTTCCGACGTCAAGTATGATCCTCATTATTTGCTTAAATTTTACATTTGTACTAATTGCATCATACGACTGCTTGAGTAGATTTACATTGTCAGAAAGTAAGGTGTATTCTACATCAAAATTGTATTTAAAAGTAATGGCATCGATTCGTTTTTCAAATAATGGAATTCTAGAAATGTTAATTACAAAAGCCTGTATTTCAGGGAGATCACTTCAGTCTCCATTATAAGCTTTGATTGACTCCATTGAGTCAACCATATTTGCTTTAATATTTTTAAGTTTTTGGATAGCCTCAACATCAAGCTTGTCTTCGTCTCATTCACGTAGTGCTTCTAGTGTTTCGTCAAGACTTAGCTGGAAAGTAGATAAAATAATCGATATATTCTGAGTTCCTTTGGCATCAAGTACATCAGGGACTTTATTTTTCATCGTTTACCTTTTTCTTTTGATTGAGGTCAACCTTGGGCTTGATATCGGATTCCTTTTCTCAGAAGTAAGTATTCAGTATCTTATAGTTAATTTTAGATTCATTAGAGTTTTTGAGGAGATCTTCCCAATATGTATTATTTTATTTGAAACTTCTTCATCCCTGACCAGTGGAATCTCTTTGGAACAAGACCTTCATCTGGCTTCACTGGAGTCAAATCGACTTCTGGAGCTTGCTTCTTCAGCCCGAAGGCCATTGGAGGAACAGGAGCGCTGATCCCTCCTGCTCCAGGCGGCGGAGGAGGCCCTGAAGGAGGCATTGGAGGACCAGGCCTTCCTGGCGGAGGTGGTGGAGCAAATTGGCCAGGAGGTGGCGGTGGACCTGCTCTTCCTGGTGGTGGCGGTGGACCTACACCTCCAGGCGGAGGAGGAGGTCCTGCTCTCCCTGGCGGTGGCGGAGGTCCTGCCATACTTGGAGGTGGTGGAGGACCAACTTTTCCTGGTGGTGGAGGTGGACCTGATTTATTTGGAGGTGGTGGAGGTCCTGGAGGAGCTGATGGTACTGGAAGTCCTGGAGGAGGTGGTGGTGGATTCATCTTTGCTCCTATATAACATGAAATTAGTTTTTATTTTTAATTTCTAATTTACTTTATTTAGAAAAAATATTTTCATTTTTTAATGCTGATATTTATCAAACAATAAATTTTAACTTATTTTTTCTTGTATTTGATCAGATTTTAATTTTATAAGATTAACCAAAGTTTTACCAAATCAAGGAGTCAAAGAACCTGGTGGAGGAGGTACATTAGGCATATTATGTATTGGTATTTTTGGTACTCCTGGAGGTGGTGGAGGACCACCATTTGAATTTATTTTCCCTGGAGGCGGAGGTGGTGCTGGTAAACTTACATTACTCTTTATTGAAGGAGGAAGCGGAACTTTATTTTGAGAATTTATTAATACATTTATC
>NZ_JAJBJB010000327.1 GCF_021811845.1 Candidatus Cyrtobacter zanobii
AAATAAAAGTCATGATGAATTTCATTTTACTCTTCTTGATCTAATTGATATTTTGTTCCTGCTAGTTCTAACAAACCAGCAATTCCTTTAGAATTTCTATCTTCTTCTGTTCCAATAATAGTCTTGCTCTTGTTTGCATTTGCAACAGGAGTATATGAAGGAAAATTTCCAAAACCTTCATTATCATTTTCAAATTCAAATCCTTGCATGATAGGAATATGACAAGACATAAAGTTTGATGTAAAATTTTCGTCTTCATTTCCCATGCTTTCATCATTTTGTTCACTTTCATTAATAATTCCAAATTTGGTGTTATGCTGTTGGTAGCTTATTTGCTTGCTTGAGCCGAGTTTAATTTTATCTTGGCTCATATTGTTTTCATCTTCACCTAATTTTTACAT
>NZ_JAJBJB010000169.1 GCF_021811845.1 Candidatus Cyrtobacter zanobii
GGGTTGAGAAACAAATACATAGATTTATGGTATAGCTTGGGCAACAGAGCATGAGACGGTTTGTAAGGCGTGAATAGAGATAATTTTGGCATAAATTGCCCCGTTTATTTCTCAATCTTATTTGCCTCTGCTATATCAAACTTGCATTGCTAACCAAAGATAAGATATTATTATATGTTTATTAAAGGCATAAGAATCGAGTTGTAAGTCATGTAGGCAAAGTAATATAAAATAAATACATAAAAGTAACTTAATTAAATTATCTACAAAATTAACAGCACATCACTTTTATAACATCCTATAGCTTTGGCAGATCAGGATGAGACGCTTCTCACGCGTAATTTATTGATCTTTCTAAATTTTTATTCATTTAAAAGTCTTATGCTCCGAAGCCTAGGCTATAACTAAATGAAGAGCCGCCCATGCAGGCTGATTTTGAGGAGAGATAGTCTTTTAGTTATGATTACAGGATCTTGGAATGGGCACTAACAGGAAATTTTTCCCCTCGGTCTATTTAAAAAAGCACACTCTATACTACTAATATTATAAAAGCCTCCAACAGACAGGTTCACAACTTAGTGTAGCATACCTAACCTCTGTATAATTAATAGATTAAATTCAGAGCAAATTATATGAAAGCTGCTTTTCCTCTCTAATACTGAATCCTCCATCCTTATTTTAAGTTGAGTCCTTCTTATCTTTATCCTCTTCAGGCTTACTCTCAACAACAGAAAGCGACCTAATTGCGTACCTACATAACTCCAAGAACGGTACACCATTATTTTTTGCTAAGTTTCTTATCGCCTGCAACCCATCTAAAATTTCCCTAGGTATTAAGCCCCCCCTTTCTCCTCTAATCAATACCTCTTGAAAGTGTGTAGGTGCACGTTTAGGGTCTGAATTTCCTATATATAGCTTGACCTTCTCCTGCCTATTACCAAATATACATGGCACTTCAAGTTCCTGTATTGAGACCTGCTTACTTGGCCTTCTTTTTTTTACAACAAGTGGGTTTTGCGAAGACATATGATAAGAGATAGTTTAATGAGTAGCCTTATAGTATTAGTTGAAAATTTTTAAAACTCTATGAACATAAAGTTTTACGCAAAAAAGTCATTAGGTCAAAATTTTTTAATAGATAAAGAGATTGCGTATAAAATACCATCACTTGCCCCAGATATTACAAAGAAGAGGATATTAGAAATAGGGCCTGGTTTTGGCAGCTTGACGCATAATATCTTGTTACATAAGCCACAACATCTTTTTGCAATAGAAAAAGATCAGCGGTTTGAAAAATCGTTGATAGAGATCAAAAACCTTAATCAAAATTTTGATTTTCAAATAGGGGACGCACTCAATGATTTTCACTGTTATACAGAAAAATACTCAATAATTGCTAACTTGCCATATAGTATTGCTACACCATTACTTTTGAAATGGGTATATTCGTCAAGCCTGATAGAAGAGATTATTGTTATGGTACAAAAAGAGGTTGCACTTAGAATGACAACCAATAGGCACTCAAGGTTAGGTATTATTATACAAACAGTTTATAATTCACATATATGTTTTGATGTCGAAAAAGAATGCTTTGATCCGCAGCCAAAAGTAACATCTTCTGTTGTATAT
>NZ_JAJBJB010000016.1 GCF_021811845.1 Candidatus Cyrtobacter zanobii
GCCGGCATCGTTAATCTCAAAAATGGTTTTTCTGCTGCATAAGCATCATCAGAAAAAGACAAAAGCCCGTCCAAAAAAAAGACAAAAAAACACAGAAACAAAAAACGACTTACGCAGCAGGTCTATTCTAAAACAAGTTACATTATTTTTAACTTATGTTATATATTTTTTCTGAACCACTCACCTGTTCAGCATTAGAACCCTGCCCACCCATCACAAGTTGATCAGCATTGCCTAGTGCTATTATTGTTGTTTCTGTTTTCATATATTATATTCTAAAACAAGTTACATTATTTTTAACTTATGTTATATATTTTTTCTGAACCACTCACCTGTTCAGCATTAGAACCCTACCCGCCCATTACAAGCATGTCAGCCACACCCAGCTCTACTTTGATACTAAAATAAATAGTCAATTATTCATTATCAACTTAGGCAAGTAGATTTCACTTTGTTGCTCCTTTTAGTTAGGTTGGCTAGGACCGTAAACAAATTCGCAGCCGCCAGGCCTACAGCCCATCACAAGCACGTCAGCAGAGCCAAGTTCTATTATAATTTCAGTTTTGTTGTTCATAATTTTAAATACTATAAATTGAATTAATGTTCATTAATAATATAAACATTATAGTTTTTCAAGTAATAGATTGAATTTACAATAATATTTTTAAGATCAAGGGCCACTTACTATACTTGAGTATGTGTTTTTGTGTCTTCCCTCGCTATTCTCATCACCAGTACCCATCACAAGTGTATCTACTGGTCCAAGTTCAATTGTTGTTGAAATTTTGCTTTTTGTATCATAGTAAAAACAATTAATAATTTTTAATTTGTATATACTCATTTTCTGCTTTACCGTCCCCGCTACCCATCACAAGCACATCTACTGAACCGAGTTCTATTATTTTTGTTTTCATATTTATATCTTAAAACGCATTACGTTTATTCTTTAACTCAAGTTGCATCTTTTTGCTGACCCACTCACCTGCTCTGCATTGGTGCCCTGACCACCCATCACAAGCTGATCAGCAGAGCCAAGTTCTATTATTTATTATCACTACGGGCCGCGTCGTGTGATTCCCTACGGTTGGCACCAGTGCCCATAGTAAGCGCATCAGCAGAGCCAAGCTCTATTATCATTTTAGTTTTGTTTTGCATAATTTTAAATAAACTTAGTTAGATTTAGGATTACCACTTCGAGGTTTACTCTTATTATAAGTTGTCTCTGAATGCTCTCCATTATCACCCATAATAAGCTGATCAGCATTGCCTAGTGCTATTATTGTTGTTTCTGTTTTCATATTAAAACTAAAATAATTAATTAACATTTATTTATAAATATACTAACATCATTATTTTTCAAGAGATTAATTTGATCGCTCATAAAAATTCACGGATCGCATCATAATGAATGATATAAAGACAGCGTTAATTGATATAGAGAATAAATCTAAACATAATATGTGATTTTACTTCATGGCCCTTTGCAGCTTATTTTGATATGATCAGTGTTAAGACTGTGTTTAGTTTAATTATATGTTATGCGGCGGCTTACCGAAAATTAGAGGGCGATATAGATTTAATGCCGATCTTTCAAAGCTGTGCTGGTTAGGGGTTGGCGGCAGAGCGGCAACTTTGTTTACGCCATTAGATCTTGAGGATTTGGTGCATTTTTTGGTTAGCAAAGATAAGGACCTGCCTATTTTTGTGCTTGGGGCTGGATCTAATATATTAGTGAGGCATTCTGGATTTGATGGTGTTGTGGTTAGGTTAGGTAGAGCATTTAACTATGTCTATCATAACCAACAGACACTCACCGCTGGTTGTGCAACGTTAGACTTGAGCGTTGCAGAATATGCACTGGACCATTCATTTGCTGGTCTTGAATTTTTAAGTGGTATCCCCGGTACTATTGGTGGCGCACTTGTTATGAATGCTGGCGCTTATGGAAGAGAGATTAAGGATGTGCTAGTATCTGCAAAAGCAGTTAATATGCAGGGTGATGTTGTGGAGGTATCTGTGGACCAAATGGGGTATAAATATAGGGAATCTGCAATAACGAACCATATATTTATTGAAGCGATGTTTAGCTATGTGGTTGGTGATAAAATCCAGATACAGGATGAGATGATCGGCATTCAGCAAAAGAAGGAAGTTACACAGCCTATAAAGACTAGGACTGCAGGATCAACTTTTAAGAACCCAGCATCAAATTTAAAAGCTTGGCAGCTGATAGATCAAGCTGGTTGTAGGGGATTTAAGGTTGGTGGCGCTATGATGTCTGAAAAACACTGTAATTTTATTGTATTAACACATGAAGCCACGGCGTTAGATGTGGAAAAATTAATTTTTGAGGTTCAGACAATGGTTTTTGAAAAGAGCGGCATACTACTAGAGCCAGAGGTAAGAATTTTGGGCCAAGATGCTATTTAAAGTATATAAAGAGCAAGAACTACAAGAAGTTGCCGCATATGTGGCTGGGTTATCACAGAATGATTCTATTATTTTTTTGTATGGTGATCTTGGCTCTGGTAAAACGTCATTTGCGAAGTATTTAATGCGCGAATTTGGTGCAACGTGTTGTGTGACAAGCCCTACATTTAATATAATGAACATTTATACCACAGCGAGCTTTGATGTATATCACTTTGATTTTTATAGAATTGAAGATAGTAAAGAGCTTATTAATATAGGACTGGAAGATGCGACGAACACGGGGCTGGTGATAGTAGAATGGCCGCAGATTATTAAAGATACTATTCATGCAACCATAATTGTAGAAATAAACGTATTGAATGAAGGTGTTAGGGAGGTTAATGTCAGATGTAATTAATGATTAATGTGTTGTGAGCGCAACATACGATTTGGTAACTGGTATATCAGTTTTAAAAGGGGTGAGTGCACCATATGCACCTGGGGTCTATAAAATGCTCTCTGCTGAAGGTGAGGTTATTTATGTTGGTAAGGCCAAAGTATTACCAAAGCGAATAGCGCAATATATGAACACTGATAAGATGCCTAACAGATTAAGAATCATGGTTTCTTTAATCAGAAATGTAGAGTTTTTTGTCACAAGCTCAGAGGTTGATGCACTCATCTTAGAGGCAAAATTAATCCGCGACATCAAGCCAAAGTATAACATTTTGCTCAAAGATGATAAATCATTTCCGTATATAGCAATTGATACCTCTCATACTTTTCCACGGATCTTGAAATACAGAGGTGGGAAACAAAAGAATTTAGAGCTTTTTGGTCCGTTTATAAGCTCATTTCATTTAGATGAGGTACTTGTATTATTACAAAAGCTTTTTTTACTCAGAACATGCAGCGATTCTTATTTTAAAAATAGAACTAGACCATGCATGTTATATCAGATTAAAAAATGCTCAGGACCATGCGTGGATAAAATAGATAAAAATGAATATGGTGATCTAGTAAAATCTGCCGTTAATGTACTTACTGGTAATACAAAATCCATTCAGGCAGAGCTATTAAAAAAAATGGAACATGCCTCCTTAAGCCTTGAATTTGAGCGTGCTGCAATACTGCGTGATGAGATAGCGGCGCTGAGGAAATTATCTGATAAGATCAATATCCAAGTATGTGATTGCCATATTTTTACCATATACCAGGAAGATGATAGAGGATGCGTTCAATTTACGGAAATTATCTCTTCAAAGATCCACGACTGCCACAATATGTATTTTGAAAACTATATAGAGTGTTCTGAGCTATCTAGTATTATTATCAATTTTTATAAATCGAATGCTAAAAAAATAGATAACATCTTTATAGATACATATTTTGAATCAGATCTTGAAAAAGAGCTTGAGATTTTAGCAACTGTTTTGAAGGGTATTTTGGGTAAGAGTTGCAGAATAGGGCCGCTAAGTGATGTTCAGGATTATAGTTTGATAGAGCTAGTGAGGAATAATGTTAAAAATTCATTAAAGCTTAGAAATAGAAACGAGCTAGAGAGCATAGAGAGGCTTGCGAAGCTATTACATATACCAGGTGAAATTCAAAGAATAGAAATATATGATAATAGCCATATATTTGGCTCAAGTGCCGTTGGTTGCATGGTTGTTGCCTCGCAATATGGCTTTGAAAAGTCCGAGTATAGAGTATTTAAGATCAACTCTACAGATTGTGGCGATGACCTGCAAATGATGAAAGAGGTTATGTACAGAAGGTTTAGCAAGGATTGGGCACTTCCACAGCTTATTATTATTGATGGTGGTGCAACGCAACTATGTGCGGCAAATTCTATATTACAAGAGCTTGGTATCAGAACAAACATAATAGGTATAGCAAAAGGTAAGAATAGAAATGCTGGTGATGAAAAAATAGTTTTAACTGATGGGCATGAAATAAAATTATCCAAAAGAGATGCTGTATTATTTTATTTACAGAGACTAAGGGATGAAGCTCATAGATTCGCCATAACCACACATCGCAAAATTCGAGATAAAAAATTTATCTCCTCAGAATTTGATGAAATTAAGTTTATAGGAGAAAAAAGGAGAAAGATGCTACAAAGCCTCTATGGCTCTCCTAAGAAGATGCTAGATATAGGTTTACGTGAGATAGAAAACATACCAAGCTTTGGTAAAGAGCTTGCAAAAAAATTATACGTTTATTTACAGCAAAAAAAAGATATATAAGATCTCCTAGTTGTGCCTTTCTAGATTCTTGTTAGATGCTATCTTCCATACCCAATGCTTTGACAATTTTGAGGATAGCCCTTATCCCCGTGCTGATTGTTTCTTTTTATATAGATGGCGTGATTGCAAGGTACATATCTGTTGGGATATTTGTTGGAGCAAGCCTTACAGACTATATAGATGGCCTGCTAGCCAGAATGTGGAGGGCTGAGACAAGGTTTGGTAGAATTTTAGACCCCGTGGCGGATAAGATGCTTATAGCCTCTACCCTTTTGATGTTGGTACATAAAGATATCGCACCCGTTGTCCCTGCTGTAGCTATTTTATGTAGAGAGATATTTGTTTCTGGCCTCAGGGAGAATTTGGCAGAATTTAAAATTAGTATTCCTGTTAGTAGGATGGCCAAATTAAAAACTTTTGTGCAAATGTCTTCTATAATAATCCTGCTGTTAGGTGAAAATGTAGTAAATACTGCTTATATATTAATAATTGGAAAGATTGGTATATGGGTAGCTGCTTGCCTTACCATTATTACTGGCTATGCTTACCTTAGAGAAGGATTTAAATATATTAGCTAAGTTTCAATGTGTGGTATAATAGCTGTAGCAGGTAGTCGTGCAGTTCTGAGCGATGTTATAACATCTTTAGAGAGGCTTGAATATAGGGGGTATGATTCTGCTGGTATAGCAGCTCTTGATGGAAGGGGGATTTATGAGTGCAAATCACTAGGTAGAATAGAGCAGCTCAAGAAGAAGCTTCAAAATAAGCAATTGAATTCTAGAATAATTATAGGGCACACAAGATGGGCAACACATGGTAAGGTTTCTATAGAAAACACACACCCAATTGTGAGGGATGGTATAGCAGTTGTGCATAATGGCACTATAGATAATCACTTTGAGATTAAAAAAGAGCTTTTAGATAGGGGGGTTGAATTTTCTGGTGAGACTGATACTGAGGTCTTAGCCGCATTAATAGAATATGAATTACAGAGTAGTAAGGATCTACATAGTGCAATCACCACATCAATAAAGAGCTTACAAGGTAATTTTGCTTTTGCTATGATTTCTATATTTGAGCCATATAGAATAATAGTTGCAAAAAGTAATATGAACCTTGTGCTTGGTAAGGGTGTTGATTTTATAGCTGTTTCTTCAGATAGCAGCGCGCTTCCATACGGAACTGCAAGTATCGCATACTTGGAAAACGAAAATATTGTTGTTATCAATGCCAAAGGTTGTGAGGTGTTTGATCTGGAAGGTACGTCAATATCATTAGACTTCAAGCAAATAGATAATAGCGATAATGCTTTGAGGCTTGGTGTGGATGATAATATGAGGAGGGAAATAGAATCTCAACCAGGTGTTGTTCGTAATATTATTAATAATTATATAGGCAAGGAGTTAATCAAGGGCCTAGATTTCAATAACTTGGATGAGATTTTTATCATTGCATGTGGTAGCTCTTATTTTGCTGCATTAACTGGAAAATACTGGATAGAGGAGATTGCTGGCGTAAAGGTCACCGTAACTATTTCTTCTGAATTTAATGTTCGGCCCCCAATACAACTTACTGATAATTCTATTTATATTTTTATTTCACAATCCGGTGAGACGGCAGATACATTCTCTGCCCTTCGGTATGTTAAACATAATAGACCTAATGCTAAGACCGTGGGGATAGTAAATAATTTACATAGCTCAATTTCTAGGAATGTTGAGCATCTAATACAGATGCGGGCAGGACAAGAAGTTGCGGTTGCTGCAACTAAAACCTTCTATGCACAAATTACTATCCTCTTTCTTCTTGCGCTCAATGCGGGTTTTGCTAGAAAGGTTATAGCTAAGGATGTTTATGATAGTTATATAAAGGCAATTCGTGCAGTGCCAGCGTCTATGGAGCATGTGATTGCAATGCAAGATCAAATCAATTCCATAGTGGCGCATGGGTTTTTAAATCAGAAGAGCATCTTATATTTTGGTAAGGGAATTCTACACCCAATAGTAATGGAAGGTGCGCTTAAGATAAAAGAAATAGCATACATCCCAGCAGAGGGCATTCCATCTGGTGAATTAAAGCACGGTACTATAGCATTGATAGACGATGATGTGATGGCAGTGTCACTAATAAGTAGTGGTACATTATTTAAAAAAAGTATTACATCTCTTGAAGAGGTACTCGCTAGGTCTGCCAATGTATTACTAATAACTGATGATTTAGATTATAAGAATAACGCATGTAAATGGGTGATTAGGTTACCTAGTGTAGAGAATGAGCTGCTTGCGCCCTTTACATTTACTTTAGCAACGCAGCTTATTGCCTATAACGCTGCCACTCTTAAGGGGTGCGATATAGATAGGCCAAGAAATTTAGCTAAGTCAGTTACGGTTGAATAATGTGGGCCTCAATTTAAATGTTTCTGGGTTTTCTGATGATTCTAGAAAGGTTAGACCTGGATTCGCATTTTTTGTCATAAATGGCAATATCATTAATGGTGTTGGGTTTATAGATGATGCTATAGGCAATGGTGCAACTGATATTATTTTGGAAGAAGGTATAGAAATTACAAAAAGAGATGGCGTCAATTATCATTTTGTTAATAATATTAGGAAGGAATTAGCGATTTTTGCGTCAAATTTTTATAAAAAGAAGCCGAAAAATATAGTTGCTGTCACAGGTACAAACGGCAAAACATCAGTTGCAGATTTCTTTAGGCAAATTTGTATATTAACAACTGGAAATGGTGCCTCAGTTGGTACGCTTGGGCTGAAATCTAATGTATATGATAAAAAGTTATTATTAACAACGCCTCCGTCTTCAATGCTCAACGAAGAGCTTAGTGTTCTTGCTGAATCTGGTATTGAGTATGTGGCACTTGAGGCATCAAGCCATGGGCTTGATCAAAGTAGGTTGGACGGGCTAGAGATAAGAGTTGGTGCCTTTACTACTCTGGGCTTGGACCACTTAGACTATCATAAATCACCACATGAATACCTAAAGGCGAAGTTAAGGCTTTTTAGTGAGCTTGTAACTGAGACTGCCGTTGTGCACGATGCCCTGGATGATGAGATAATAAACGCATGTAATGGACTGCGTGTGATACGGTATGGAGCATCGAGCAAATCAGACTTATTCTTAGAGGCCGCAGAGCGTCATCTCACTATTTTTGGTAAGAAATTTCAATTTAATGTAAATTTACAGTGTGATTTTCAAAAGACCAACCTGGTGTGTGCAATTGCGATGGCTATTGCATGTGGGATAGATATAACTGATATACTTTGTATTGTACCAGAGATTAAAAATGTTGATGGGAGGTTTGAGAAAGTTGCTACTATTAACGGCGCTGATTTTTTTGTGGATTTTGCACATACGCCTGATGCAGTTTTTGCAGTGCTTTCTGAAGCAAAAAAATTGTGTAAAAGGAGGATAGTTTCTGTGGTTGGCTGTGGTGGTAATAGAGATAGGAGTAAGAGGTCACTCATGGGTGAGTGCTCGGCAATATATTCTGATTTAGTGATAATTACAGATGATAACCCAAGAGATGAGGATCCAGCCACTATAAGAAGAGAAATAATAAGCGGTATAGCAACTCAAAATTATATTGAGATTGCTGATCGTAAAGCGGCTATTCAAGCAGCGGCTCAAATTGCAACAGAGGGTGATTTAGTATTAATTCTTGGTAAAGGACACGAAGTGGGGCAGATTATAAATGGCATAGAGTATCCGCATAATGATAAAGAGGAGATATTGAAAAATATTAATTTATGAAGTGATTGTAATCAGTTTATCATCTTAACAAGAGGCTAAATTTTTGCGTCTTTTTACATCTCACTATAGCCATCTTAATTAAATGAAGTTTTATTTCTTGCTTTATATGTTTATTAACAATAATTTGTACCTCTATAGCGCTTTCTATTTTAATTAATCATTAACTAATGGTTTCTATAATAAAAAAGCTAAGTTTAGCTGCTTTATCATTCATAATTGGGGTTGGTGCGTACTGTGCCACCCCTATCTCTATATTAGAGCGAAGAGCAGATCCTCAAGAGATTGTACCACCCGTGGTGCAGCAACCAGCAATACAACAGGAAGAAAAAAGGCCCGTAGTGAAAAAAGATGTGGTGAAAGTTGTACCAGCAAAGAGTAAGAAGAATAAAAAAATAGACAGTAAGCCAATAAACATACAAACCAAACCAAGTACAGCTAAAGTAACTAGTAAGCCGCTTGTGATATCAGATATAGAAAAACCTGAGATTGTTGCACTTGACTTAGAGGAGACTAAAAGCAGTACATTCTTAACTTTTTTATCACAAGGTAATTTAAAGGCGGCATCGTTTGCTAGGGGTGGTAAATTAAACATAATCTTTGATAAGAAATTACTTTTTGATCTGGCTGGTATGCCACTCAAGGGTGTTCGGGTTAGCTTTGAACATTTTGAGCAAAAATATCTGCCATCTGGCGCCACACTTGTTTCTATAGATATAGATAATGCTGGAAGTACAATTAAATTCATTAAGAAGGGTACGTATTGGATCTTAGAGATATATGATGATGTGCGGCCAAGGGGAGAGCTACTTTCCGAGAATTTTATACATAAGATTGATATAAATGACAGTACTGTATCACTCATTACGGATGACGAACTTCCCGTATTGGTTGATTATAAAGATGCGAGTGATGGCAGCCAATTTATACTGGTGCTATTGGGTTTAGATAAAAAATCTATGAAAGTAGAAAGGAACTTTAACAATTTTAGGCTGTGCAAAACTTTTCATGGTATTGTAATAGAAAGCTTCTCAGATACACTAAATGTCCGTAATGGCAGTAAGTATGGCTCTGTTACAATAGAGGATCTAAGGGGGTTGAATGTTGCCCCCCCTGCTCTTGCTGCGGTAGTTGGAAGCACATCTTTGGGTTCTGAAAATTTTGGTAGTAATAATATATCAATAATCAATGCAACCAACTATCTTAATTGGAGAAAAAGCTTTAGTAGTTCTATTAATGAATTAAATTTGGAGATCTCAAAGTCCACGGCTCAGAAAAAGGAGCTAAAAAAATTGAACTTGGCAATGTACTACTTTTCTCACAGGTTCTACAGAGAAGCGGGAGCTATAGTAGACTCTATAATAGATAGCGATACGTTTCTTGCCACAGATTATAGGGTGAGGTTTTTTAGTGCTGTAATAGATTTTTTGAGCGGTGAATTTGCGCTTGCAATGCAAAAAATAAACCTAATAGACACTTATGAAGTTTCGCTACAACACATTGATGAAATAGTATTCTGGCGCTCTGTGATGGCATATAAGTCTAATGACCCATACCTCTCACTACTTTCGCCAAACGTTATAAGAACCTTCAACAATTGGAGCACAAATTTCCTTCGTGAATATAACAGAGAGGTTGTTCTAGAATTAATATTTATAGTACTACAATACAAATTAGATAATAAGATAGCAGAGGATGCTGGTACAATTTTAGAGATTATACATAATATTGGGAATTTAAATAAGATCGCAACTAGTAGACTAGATTATGACTTGGGATTGTATTATGAAATGAGAAATAGGACGCAGGATGCGCTTTCTTATTTTGCAGCATGTTCAAAAAACATTTTGGATGAATTGCATCATGCAAGATGCCGGACCTCAAATACATTACTAAAGTATAAATTAGGAATGATGAAAGCTATGGATGCAGCGGAAGAATTAGAAAGGGTCGCGCTAACATGGCGTGGCGATGGTCTTGAGATAGATGTCATGAAAGATCTATTTGCTATTTATGTGAAAAATGAAAAGTATGCTAGTGCCATGTCTGTGGGGAGAAAAATTATCTCTGATCATCCTGGTACGATCGAAGCTATTAAGATGAATAATGAGGTCAGCAAACTTTATATAGGGCTCTTTTTAGAGAATAATACTAAATTAACCCCCCTAGATGCACTTGAATTATTTTATGGCTTTCAAGAATTTATACCAGTTGGTGAGAGAGGTGATGAGGTCATTCTAAAGGTTGTGGATTATATGCTAGATCTAGATCTTTTAGATAGGGCGGAGTTACTACTTGAACATCAGGTAGAGAATAGGCTATATGGCATAAGAAAAGAGCGAGAATTCAATAGATTAGCAAATATTTACTTATTAGATCGGAGACAACATAAGCTTGTTGAAGTATTTAAAAATATTTCAAGATATGGCCTTTCGACACATTTAGAATTAGAGAGAAATCAGATTATAGCAAGAGCACTAATACAAACTGGACAACACGAACTTGCGTTGAAGCTGCTCAAGTATGACTTCAGCGTTACAGCTGATGAGATTAGGTCAGATTTTTATTGGTTTAACAAAGATTGGGATATGTTTAATAAGTATTCAGAGCCACATATTTTTAATCTAAGAGAAGGTAAGGATGTGATTGAGGAGGGTGATATTTTAAAAATATATAGACAATTGGTTGCATATTTATTTACTAATAAAATTTCTACAATAGAAGACGTTTACCTTGACACGAAAGCGCGCTTTATAAGCGAAAACCATATGACGAAACTCATAGGCTATATGTATCAGTATGCAAAATTATACGCCGGACCTTCAACAGGGCAATTGAATCAAATAGAAAAATTGGCATCCAATATGTATTCTATGATACAAGAGATTGGGCAGATTTCTTTAAAAGAGGGTAGTAGTTAGTCGTAATATGTACATTCAGCACCCTTAAGCACCACAACATCAGTAATATATTAGGTTAAATTATCTAGAAACTATAGCTAAACCGATATAAAAGAGTTACAGTTATTAATCTAAAAATACTGAGAATTCCAACAGTACTACAGATTCGTTTAATCGACATACTGCCAGCCCGAACCAATGCAATTAATAACTAAAAATTTGCAGATTAAAAAACAAGTTCGTTGGATTTTACATGATATCTAAAGGAACCCCTATCATTTCTAGCTGTAAGATAAACGTTCGTTTTCCTGATTGATCAATCTCCCCATGTCATCGTCAAATTCACACACTCAATGAACTCACCGCTTTGCATATAAATACAGGTAGGCCAAATACACATTTCAATCGCTCTTGTCATTATTCACAGCATCTCTGAGCGCCTTAATACCTTTCCCGATGTCTTTCATCAAACTAGGTAGCCTATTAGCGCCAAATAATAGCAATATTATCAGCAATATCAATAACAGCTCACCAACTCTTCCGCCCATAGAACAGATTTTATACATAATAATGGTGCATTATATATAAATTCATATGCTTTAAAACAGTTTTATTATAAAGATAATTATGAAGATAATTACGCATTGGAGCGCAACAACATATTTTAAATCCTATACATGCTTATAGAGTATTACCCTTATACGCTATGCTGTGCTAGCTGCCGCTTTTTGATGCATCTTTAGCATGTTGCCCATTATCCGTTGCATACAGTGAATCACGCATTTCTTCCAAATTTTTTACAGCATCTTGATCTATAGCTTTAGGCGCATCCTCAGGGGCTTTTTGGTCATTTGCACCACTCTGCTCCTTTGCATCAGCTGCTTCATGGCGAACTTTTACATCTTGCTTGGGTATAGCAGTTAATTGCCCCGACCCTGTGAATCTTGCACACCCTGTGTCACTACCCTCTGCTGCCATCTGTTGCTGTCGCCTGGGATTATTTTGTCCACCAGAAGATAGTGAGGCTGGTTGTTGTACGGCTTGCTGTGCTGGTTGGGCTGGTTGTTGTACGGCTTGCTGTGCTGGTTGGGCTTGCTGTGCTGGTTGTTGTGCAAGAGGCTGATGGGGCGCTGGTTGAGCCTGTTGGGCTGGTTGCTGATGAGGCGGTTGAGCCTGTTGAGCTGGTTGAGCTTGTTGTTGTGCAGGAGGCTGAGCTAGCTGTTGCCTAGGCGCTATAACACCACCTTCTTCTAATACCCACATACACACCCTTGCAACTGCTGATATTAGCTCAAATGTTAGACGCGCGGCCTCGAGTACCAAAGTGCCGATTGCCTTGATAAGATTGAATATAGACTCAAGGATGCCAGGACCATCGTGGCCAGCGCCTGTCTTAAAGATCGCGCCTATAACAGAAAAACCACCACCCATCACACCAATTATGCCCTTTCCTACATTCATCAACCCTTGCGATATCTTCCCACCTGCCGAAGCTTCTACTTTCTTCTGCTGAGCCACTTCTTCTTGTTTGGGCGCATTTTTTACCATGATAAATATGTTACAATCTACAATGTTTGTGAACTACGAATATAATATCACACCCCTATAAGTTGAGCAATGAATAGATCTATTCTATATAATGATATTAAAGCGGTCAACATATAGTGCATCTGTTAGAACGCTTTGATCAATGAAGCGCCGTGATGTGCTGATTAAATTAGGAGGTGGCGGAAGGAAAGGGATTCGAACCCTTGTTACCCTTTAGAGGGGTAAACACACTTTCCAGGCGTGCGCCTTCGACCGCTCGGCCATCCTTCCGTGCAGGATAGGTAACATCTATACTCACATAACACAAGCATTAAATTTAATTGTTAATATTATGTCATGGCACTGAATACAATCATTATTCTTAGATTACTGTTTATTTAGGAATGAATTTACTTTATTTAGTTCTCTCTATGTATGGTTTAGGTTTTTAATGATATGTTTAAGTTGGATAAGAGTGCAGCGCTTGTTACTGGTGCAACTGGTGGCATAGGAAGAGCGATAGTGAAGTTGTTACATAACTACGGCGCATATATAGTGGCAACTGGAACAAATAGAGAAAAACTCGAGCAGTTACAGTCTGAATATGGTGGAAGCAGAATCTCTATTCTTGAGGCGGATCTTGCACGTGATTCTGATACGCTATTTGAAAAAGCGCAATCATTATCATCGTTAAACATAGAAATACTTATTGCAAACGCTGGCATACATAAGGATACGCTCGCTATAAGAATGAGTAATGATGATTGGGATACCGTGATAAACCTAAACTTGACCTCAACATTCAAGCTGAATAGATCAGCGATTAAACATATGATGCGCCATAAGTATGGTAGGATAATAAATCTATCTTCGGTTGTCGGTTATACTGGCAATGCTGGTCAGGCCAATTACACCGCTGCCAAAGCTGGTATGGTTGGTATGTCTAAAACATTAGCAATTGAATGTGCTTCAAGAGGGATCACAGTAAATTGCATTGCACCAGGTTTTATAGAAACACCTATGACTGAGGGCCTGAGTGATGAAATAAAGAAACAAATATTGCATAAAGTTCCAATGGGCAGAATGGGGTCGGCATATGACGTTGCATATGCTGTATTGTTCTTAGCTTCTCAGGAAACTTCATATATTACTGGTCAAACCATTCATGTTAACGGAGGAATGTTTTGATAAGATACATATAAATCGCCTGTTGCAATGCACTGAATTTATATGTACAAGTGCTGTTGGTTTAGTCGAAAATGTATAATATGAGGGAGAAATTCACGTGTATTGATGATGGGATCAACTTTTTGAAGGGCTATCTTTGACTTTGATGCTGCTGTACGTGAATTAGAAACACTGTCAGAGCTCTCAGAATCACAGGCGCTCTGGGAAGATGCTGAGAATGCTACAAAGGTTTTGAGAAGAAAGCGGTCCTTAGAGAACTCTATAGGGTATATCAATTCCATTAGTAGTGACCTTGTATTTTATTTCGAACTCTTTCAAGCCACGGACAGTGATGATCTAGGCACGCTGCAGGAGATAGAGACATGGCAAAATAAAATACTAAAGGAACTAGAGGATAAAAAGGTAGAGAGCATGTTCTCTGGTGATGCTGATTGCGGTGATTGTTTTGTCGATATACATTCTGGAGCTGGCGGAACAGAGAGCAACGACTGGGCCTCTATGCTGCTTAGGATGTACTTGAGGTGGTGCGAGGAAAACGGATATAAGGCTGAATTAGTATCGCAACTTCATGGTGAAGAAGCTGGCATAAAATATGCAACACTCAAAGTTCACGGCCATAATGCATATGGGTGGTTAAAAAACGAAACAGGAGTGCATAGGCTCGTTAGAATCTCTCCTTTCAACAGCGCAGGTAAAAGGCATACAAGCTTTGCAAGTGTATACGCTTATCCTATCCTAGATGAGCATATAAATATCGTCATAGAAAGCTCCGACCTCAGGGTAGATACATATAGATCTTCTGGCGCAGGTGGTCAGCACGTTAATACAACTGATAGCGCAGTGAGGATAACACATATACCGAGCGGCGTTGTTGTACAATCGCAGAGCAGTAGATCGCAGCATAAAAATAAGGAAGAATGCATGTCTATGTTGCGTTCTAAATTATATGAACTGGAACAAGAGAAGAAAAAGCGTGAATTTGAAAAAAACGCCAGTGTAAAAACAGATATTGGGTGGGGAAATCAGATAAGGTCATATGTACTCCACCCATATAGAATGGTTAAGGATCTTAGAACAAGTTACCAAGAAACAAACACAGATTATGTTTTAGATGGTGGTATAACTAATTTTATGCGATCTAATATTATGAAAAATATAGTAAAAAAGGATAATGATTAGCGCATATATAAAAACGTACATTGCCAAGTATTACCACCAGTACTAACATAGTAAACTAGATAGCAGTAGTAAAACTCAGCATAATTTATGTCGCATTGTTTATAGTTATGCTTGTATCAAAGCTCTTACGATCTTGCTTATATAAAACACATTATATCTTATATTTCAGTATATTGGTTTCCAACAGTATAATATTATCTTATATAAAATCAGTTCGCACCCAAAAATAAATGGTCTCACATTGATAGAGATTTTATATGATATACTATTTTCTTAACAACCTACACGCCTCCCATGAGCTACCAGTATACGCAACGAAGTCGCGTTCATCACAAACCCAAAATAGCATACCTTCTTTAGGTGTAATATAAAACCACTCTCCGAGTAATATGGCGATCATATCGTCTTTACCACTCCAAAGTGATGTAGCTCTTTGTGGTATTATAAATATGCTATCTTGATTTGGTGTCTGAATTGCAGGTATGTCCTTGCTCCTCGAATTTGCGCATTTATGCATGAGCAGGTCTATGATCCTCATGTTGTCATTCACCACTAATTCCTTTTGCCCTTGATATTGTTCAAGATAGGTAAGATTATAATTATTTGTCTTATTCATGTTCTAACATATAAGAAAGTAATAAATGAAATACAGGGAAAAATTATAGGCGGAAGTTACAAAGATATAGGATTGATACTATTAGCAAAATAATCTGAAGAATTTGATGTTAGTAGTATCAAAGCTAAAAATTATCCAATCTCATATCTGCATAATGAATAACCCCGCAGCAAGCTACGGGGTATCGGACTAGAATAACTTCAACTGCATATCTTTGTGGATTTGCTGATATTGACAGCCCTGATTCTTAACATATTTTCCTATCATATCTTCATTACCA
>NZ_JAJBJB010000017.1 GCF_021811845.1 Candidatus Cyrtobacter zanobii
ATGCTATATAGCGCTCTGCCACGATGTGCTCTAAATCGTTATTATTCAGCTTATTATTAAATAACACTCCTAAATCTAGGGTTTTTGCAATATATTCTAAAAAGTCAATCCAAGGAAAAATATACCCGTTGGATTCATCCATAACAGAAACTAACATTGAGCATATGACTTCGGTTATTTTATGTTCTGTATTGGATGTTCCTTTAATATGGCTAGGTAGCTGCTGTGCAAATTTTTGGCTAAACTTATAGCTTCTATCCTTTAAGCGCTCTTTATACCACTGAGGGATAAGCTTTTTAAGCTCTGATGCCGTGATATTATTCTCAATCACATATTGTTTTAAAGGTAGTATAAGATCGTCTATCCATGGCCTATAGGATTTTTCTTCCTCCTCTTCCATCGCTTTATTTATATTGTGATCATTTTGCACCGCCCTATTACACACTTGTTCGCTTGGCATCTGAACAGCTAAAAATTCATCTTCGCCAAGAGTGAAATTAGGCAATTGTGTAGCTTCAAGATTCCATGCGATATTATGAATAATGCTATTTACATTATCAAAAATATGTCTGCAACATTCTCGTGTTAAGAATAATTCGTTAGCAGATGCCGCTATATGCTGTGAGGCACTTGTTATAAATATTCGCTCTAGCTGCTCCATAAATCCCTCTGAGCATATATTTTCGCATTGTATAGGGATTAGACGCTTCTGCATTTTATCATGTAAATATAGCTCTATAGTTGTGGCGCTGTTACTAGGTAGATTTTGAAAAAGTCTACCAATTAAATATTTTATTATATTCTTGAGTAACTTAAGTGCTTGCTTAGCTTGTGTGTTATGCTTAATATTCTGAATTATGTTAAGCTTTTTTCTTATTTCTTCCAATTTAGATTGTATCTCTTTCTGAGATTGGGCGTCTTCTTCAAGAGCATAACCCCAAAGTTCATATGTTTTAATGCTCGGTATGTGACGAGCTTCTAAAAGTTTTGCTAAGTCCTCTAATGTTATGGTAATTGAAAGCTTCTTAAGCAGTTTTACATACAAATCTTTAAAGCTTGTATTTGGTAGGTATAATTCGCAATATTCAGTACAGTAAGTGCGCTCTTCCCACATAGCATATTACTTAATAAGTGTATGAGAATCATATTAATAAGACAGATTTTACATTATTTGCAACATAGTGAAATTCGCGTAAATGCACTTAGCCGAAAAGTTAATACTTGCAATGCGTGTTTATTTTTATTTGAGATTTTTAAGTTAATGTGTGATAATAAACAAAGTACCGAAAAATGGCGGGCCGTCAAAGGGATTCGAACCCCCCGACCTACGCGTTACGAATGCGTTGCTCTACCGAACTGAGCTATGACGGCATATAATCAATCAATTATATCAACACTATTTCTCAACAAATTGGATAGTCCTATCATCATCTAATAGATTAGCAAGCACAGTCTCACCACCAACCATTGTCTGATTAACATGCACCCTTGGCCTAATACCCTGTGGCAAATATACATCCACCCTACTACCAAATCTTATTATTCCAAATCTATCACCAACTTGAAACTCGTCCCCCTCAGCTGCATTACACACTATTCTTCTTGCCACCAAACCAGCTATCTGTACGCATGGTATCTTATACCCAGTATCCGCATGACTAAACAATAGTGATTGCCTCTCATTATCAATACTAGCTTTATCCAGTGATGCATTAATAAACTTCCCCTTCCTATAATGAGCCTTCTCAACCTTACCAGTGATAGGGGCTCTGTTTACATGCACATTAAAAATATCGAGGAATATGCTGATTCTTGTCATCCTTAACTCAGGATCAAGACATAATTCAGAAGGTGGGATATCATTCTCTACTATAGATTGAACAATGCCATCGGCAGGACTGATAACTATACCACTACTCACTGGTATAACCCTATTTGGATCCCTAAAAAAGAAAATGCACCATACAGAAGCTATCAGCCCTAGCACGGCCAGATAATTGGAGAAAAAAGATAAAACAAGGGTAACTATAAAAAAAGCCGCTATCAAGGCATAACCCTCTTTATGTATTTTAATATTCATCAAATTAATCACCTAATAATAATCAAAAATATCAGCCAATAACACAGAACTGGAGTTTATACTAAAAAACTCTAAAGTCGCAAGTGTGAATAAAATTATATGACATATAATAAATATATACAACCCTGTGTTGCAACAAACTTATGTAACATGATAATTCTAACATTTTAAGGCAAATTACTATTGCAATAAGTATAACAGCCTAAATAGTCATTAATATACCAAGAGATTATTGTATCACACTCTAACTATAAAGAGGTAAAATAGAGCGCGAAAGGAACAAAGCATGAGCAAAAAAGACAGTACACCAAGATGTAATACTATAATATCTTCACATCTTATAAAATCATGCAATTAAGACCTCACATAGATTAAATGATGCCTTACCACCGTCTACAAAATACGCTATTAATGTATCTGACGAAAACGCTGCAGCTGTACCGCAAGCACATGTTAAAAAAGTGGTGATGGTAACCTTACCTATAAATGCCAAGAATGCGATACATATTATAATAATGCTTATTATAATCCTCACTGGACCAGATGTCAGGTATTTTTTGGCATAGCATAATGTTTTTGTTGCCCCATCATTCTTAAGATCCATGTCTGCCGCAAAAGCTGGATGTGACATGAATAGTAGTATGGTAGTTATAAACACAAAAAATGCCATTAATCTTGTATAATCATCAAACGTACTGTGATTTGGATACATGGTACAAAAACATAAACAATGCTATATAGAGAGATTAGCATGCACTAAATCACTTTTACAACAAAAAGTTGTATTGCAATAAAGGGTTGTGTGAATTTTAGCTGCACAGAATATTCTGTAGACAGAGTAGACAGATGTCCACATATTATATATGGACCGATATACAAACTAATATTGCGTACCTCGATAGCAAGAGAACGGATCACCACATGCAATATGTATATTCATCAAAACCACCACCCTAACTGGAAAAGAGTAGTGAGGAGAAGCGCAGCGCAGAAGTTACTCTAAAATCTAAAGCGCATAACTATAAGCTATGCCAAGATGGTGGTGCGGCGCGCTCGCGAGAAAGTGGGAAGGTTTGCGTGTGAGTTAAGAAAGCAAACGCGCCGCATCACCATCTGTTAAAATAGCATATTAAGAACACATTAAGTACTTCCACCATTGTAAGTTGTTTAAGCCTTATGTCAATACACAGCTTAAAATTTAGTGGGAAGAAAAGTTATACAAAATACCAAGATAAAAATAGTTTATACAACATCAAGGACAAGTATTATCATAGATATAAAGCTATAGCAAATACAATAAAATCTTTATAAAAGAGACAGATTTACCTTTTTGTAATAATGTTATGCAGTAGTTATCATAACTATACGCGCTGCAAAACTTTAATAAATCTAGGATTGCATATAGCTGTAATACAAAAAATAACCAACAAGAATTCAATAATCATTTTTAGTATTCAATATAAAAATCAATATGATAATATGCGTATACTAATCTTGCTATTGCACAATTAAATTTAATATCGTATATAAATTCATGCAGTATTTCTATAAAATACAATGTAGGGTGGTTAATATAATAACAATATTATGATGGTGCATAAAGATTATAAGCCTTCGGAGACAGAGCAATATATGAACTCTCTCCATCTAGAATATTTTAAGCAAAGGCTGTTACAGTGGAAGCAAGAGCTGCAAGAAGAAATTAATAGAGCATCTGCTCTGCTCAGGGAAAGTAATTCAAATAGCGGTCTTGATTTGGCAGACTGCGCCTCAGAGGCCTTATATATCGGCCTTGAGTTAAGAACCCAAGAGAGATGTAAAAAATTGATATTGAAAATAGATGAAGCATTGGAAAGAATAAAAAGGAAAGCTTTCGGTTATTGCGTTATTACAAACAAACCTATCGGGCTAAAGAGGCTGGAGGCAAGGCCAATAGCGCTCTTTTGTATAGATGCACAAGAGGAGCACGAAGCGTTCGAAAAAAATCATAATGATGATTTTTAGATTCAGTGTAATATTGGAGATGTATGGAGATAACTGAATATGCCATAGAGCGTGGTTTATATAAAAATATATATACAGCTGACTAACTATATAACCCAAACTGCAGAGAACGTATATTCTATATATCACCTAAGATTATTAAAAACAGCAACTTAGCTGTAGAATTTTCATAAAATTTGATAAATTTAGCAAAATCAAATTTCATAAATGAATTTCAAGTACATTTATAATACAAATTATGACTGCAATTCAGGTTATAGAGCGAAGTTAACATAAAAGAGTATATTTGCTGTACTGTTGGAATTCTCAATATTTCTAGATTAATAACTCTTTTATATCGATTTAGCTATATCTACTTCACTATGGCGCAAAAAACCAAAGCGCTTTAATATATGGATCATATAAAACCTCCCGCTACAGCAAGCTAGATCTAACTTTGTCGCCAGCCATCTGAAATCTCACTAGCAGGCACGTTTTTTTTGCAAATATGGATACAAAAATTCAATAAAAAGTTTAGTTAAAAATACAGCTGTGATCATAGAGCATATTATACCCACTATTAAACATATAGAAAAACCACGTACTGGCCCATATGAAAAAATGTATAAGATGATGCTAGATATTATTGTAGTCACATTTGAATCGGTGATTGTGACAATTGCAGATTTATAACCACTTTCAATCGCCATGATATACGAAGCACCTCGCCTGAGCTCTTCCTTAATTCTCTCATAAATCAGAACATTAGCATCAACAGCCATACCAGTTGTTAATACTATCCCAGCTATTCCAGGCAAAGTGAGAGTAATACCTAATATAGAAAATACAGAGATCAATAATGTTAAATTAAAAAATAACCCAACAATAGCAATAAAACCTAAGAACCTATAAAATAGCACCATGATGAGTGCAATTATAGCACAGCTTACTTTTGCAGAAAGAACGCCATGCTCTATAGAGTATGTACCAAGCCCAGGGCCAACAGTCCTCTCTTCAACAACATTCAGCTGCATAGGCAATGCACCTGCTTTTAGTAGGAGCGCTAGTTCATTTGCCTTCTTCATATCAAAATTACCAGATATAGAACCAGACCCACCAGTAATCTGCTCCCTAATTACTGGTATGTTTAATACCTTATTATCTAGCACAATCGCTATGGCATTTCCTATATTCTTAGAGGAAATTTCTGCAAAACGCTTTGTACCGAGCTTATTAAGCTCAAAATTCACCACTGGTATGCCTAATTCATTCACAGAAACAAAAGCATTATCTAGCTCCTCACCACTCATC
This sequence comes from Candidatus Cyrtobacter zanobii, assembly GCF_021811845.1. GTDB lineage: Bacteria > Pseudomonadota > Alphaproteobacteria > Rickettsiales > Midichloriaceae > Cyrtobacter > Cyrtobacter zanobii. The sequence goes on from NZ_JAJBJB010000017.1 coordinate 5,375, forward strand.
AACGGACGCTTCTTAAAAATTACCTTCTTTGATTTATCCCAATCTAATACTAAACTACTCTCATCAAAACCAACCTCTACATCATCTACATTAGCAATACGCACCACTTTATGAAATGAGAGTTTTGCAGTCTTACCAACAAGATTCTTAACTTCTGAAGGATCCTTTGCACCAGGAACTTGTATTATTATACCACTCCCCCCTTTCTGCTGCACCTCAATCTCCTTAGTACCTTTAGAATCCACTCTATGCCTTACTATCTCAACACTCCTTTTCACAACATTCTCAACTAATCTAGCAACTTTAGATTTATCTATAGTTATTAGAACTGTATTAAGGTTAAAGGAATAATCGAATATGCTATCTAGCTCTTTTAACCTATTACTTAATAAATCTTTATCATCTGCCTTAAAAGATATAACAACAGAGCCATTTTCTAATGTATTTTTCGAAATATCCAATCCATCCTTCTCTATTGCTATCCATAAGTTTGAAAGCTTCTGATTTATTGTAAAGCTCTTGTATTTCTCTGTATCACCCTCTAACATAATGGAAGCGCCGCCTTGTAGATCCAAACCCAAGTTGATGCGCTTAGGACGCATGTATTCTGGAAAGTTTAAGAAATAATCACTAAATATGCTTCCAATTGAGATATAGAGGCTCAGCGGCAATATTATTACAAACAGTAAGGTTCTATATTTTAAAGAGCTCATTCTATAAACCAACCAGCTAATTCTACAATCTATTTAAAGCAAATGTTACGATACAACAAATAAAATTTCTTTAACTTCATTCAAATACTCATTAGCAATGTATAAAAAACTCAAAAATATTACCGACATTAAAATTTTATAAATATTTACAATAATTTAAATCTAACATAGCCTTACTCATTGGTTGTTGGAATATTGGTATAGATTGCTTGATAAGACATATACTATATGCAGTTGTGGCTTTATATATCCCGTTTAGTGCAGCTCTTAGTGTCCCTGCTAGACTGAAGGATATTGTCTTTTTTGAAAGCATAAGAGAGAATGCATTACTTGGTTATGGTATTGTAGTTGGGCTAGAAGGCACTGGGGATAATCCAAATAATGCAATCTTCACTCAAAAAATGATAGTGGAATTTTTAGAAAAACTTGGGCTTAACACAAAAGGCGATAAAATTAGAAGCAGAAATATAGCTGCCGTTGCTGTAACTGGAAGCCTGCCGCCGTTTGCAAGAAGCGGAAATAAACTTTATGTTAATGTAAGTACAATTGGCGATGCAAGAAGCCTGAAGGGCGGGATCTTAACGGCAACTACGTTATTCGGGGCAGATGGCAACATTTATGCGCTTGCCCAAGGCCCTGTAAACGTTGGTACAGAGCCTAATAACTCAAAAACCTCTGGATATATAACGGATGGTGCAACAGTTGAAAAAGAAATAGATTTCTCATTAAATGATATGGGTGAACTTAAGCTTGCACTTAAAAATCCTGATATTGGTACTGCGCGTAGCATAGCATTAGCAATTAATATGCAAACTAGAGGAAAATATGCAACGGCCCATGACCCAGGTACAGTCAAGGTTACTATACCACTTGCTTATAAAGTCGATGGTAATGTGATGGATTTTTTATCTGATATAGAAAACTTAACTGTAGAGCCAAGCATGACAGCTAAAGTAATAATAGATGAATCTACTGGGACGGTTATTATCGGCGAAGCTGTAAAAGTTGGAAAAGTTGCCATATCACATGCCAATATGATTATAAGAGTTGGCGATAATGATCTTTTATCTTCTATATTGAATGCTAATAAACAGGAAGAGAATGAACCTGGAGTTGGGTTTTCTATGCTAAATGAATCTGCCGATCTTTCTGATTTAGTTAATAACTTAAATTTATTGAAGGTGAAGGTGCATGATATTATCACTATACTGACTGGCATACAAAAAGCTGGCGCATTGCATGGTTCTTTAGAGATAAGAAGATGAGTAGTACAGAATTTGAGCTAAGATTATTATATTTCTTAAAACTTATAGAAACAGAAGAGCAGTTAATAATAGAGAAGAAGTTTGATGTTTTGCTCAATATTCAAAAAGAGAAGCAGCAGAAGCTTGCATTAATACTCTCTGAAGTAAAATTTCTTGATAAAAAGAGAAGTAATATGCCAAAAATTAACACATTAGTCTCTGAGATATTACGAAAGGCTAGCATAAACCATTACAATATAGATATATTATATGGGGCACACTCTGTTTTTGCGATTGCTGTCAATAAGATAGCCAAAGAAAAATCTCAAAGCAAGGTATATGGCAGGTTAGGAAACGGAATGCTACGCGGTTATAAGCATACAGAACCTATCATGCTAAATTATAAATGTAATTGATTTTATTATTTTTAGTTTATTTAAAATATTATGGCTGCAGAAATTGGTAGAACAAGCGCATCACTGAGGAATACTGGTGCTATAATTAACGTAGAAAGTAGAAATTTAGAAAAAAGCCAGAATCCAGATGCAGTCAAACTAAATGCAGACCCGATCTCTGGAGGCCATAATGGTCCTGTCGTGGTTAATACCACTCTTTCAATTGAAGAGCAGGTTATTAATGGGCGTAATAGTAGCATCGCAAGTACATCTGAAGCGTCGCAAAGAGCGGAAGTTGCGCACAGAATGCAGGATGTTATAGGAAAAATAGGCGATAGCGGATATACCGTTGATCGTTTCCAAGCTTTAATGAAGAGCATTCAAAATATCACCTCAAATAATAAAGGTCAGCGAATTGATGCAATCAACTCATTAGAAGGGCTAATAAAATTCTTTAGTAATGCAAACGATGAGCTAGACAAGCTAGGCTCAAATCTTGATCAAAAAATATTAGACTCAATATCAAGTGTAAATGAGATACTTGAGAATATACGCAGGGCAAACAACTCGATAAGAGGAGAGAGATCTGAAAGTAATAAGTCTAAAATTCAAGCAGATATGTTAGAACAGATTACATCTTTAAGCGAACATATAGATATAAAATTCTCTTTTGATAAAGATGGATCAATTATACTAACTGGCGCAAATACTGGAACACTATTAGTAAATGGAGACATATCTTCATCACTTCAATATGTTATATCAGACGATGATATTATCAGCACAGGGTTCAGCAAAGGAGCAATAGTACTTTGTAGGAGAGACTCTGCTGGGCACACAGTTTTTGGTGGGACTCAACTGCTATACCATACCCACTCTAAAATGGATGCTGGCGGCCTTTCTGGTTTAGTACAAGCAAAGAATGAGGATTTATACTCATATCAACGTAGCATGAATGCCACATATAATTCATTCTTGCTACAAATGAATGAATTACATAATGATTTTATGCCACAAGGCGGGACTAATGAATTATTTGGCCAGAAGGAATTAACGCTACAAAGCCAAATACCAAATACTGGCATCTTACGGATCGGTATTATGCCAAACGATAACATAAGCCCTATGCAGGCCTACAAATATAACATGGAGATAGATCTTGCATCATTAAAGGGAACACCTAACGTCCAATCACTGATCGATGCAACTTCTAGTTTCTACAACCCAAAAGGACAATCTTTAACTATAGGCCAGTTTTTGGATGTAAAAATGTTGGTTAATACACAGGAAATTACTCAAGGCAATACAGTACAATTCGGCTTTGAACTCAATTTAGGAGATAACTTTAAGGATGGCACCAAATTTAGTGTTGAAGGTTTTACTATAAGGGACAGTGCTGGAAATGAGATATTTCGTGATCAGAGTAAGAAGGGCTACACAGCAAGCGCATCTAAAACTAAACAGCAAGAGGCCGTAGGATTGGAATATGAGGCAACTATGCCACAAAGCGCCATTACATTTCCATTACAAGTTGAAGTGAGAATGCTGACCGGTGGGGCAGAAGCAACAGTTATATATGATGTAGACAATGCGACTAATGGATTATTAAACAAAAAGTTTTCTATCTCAGAAGTGATAAGTAAAAGCGAGAATGTATACAACGAAGATTTATCTCAAGAATTGTTTATCTCATTTAGAGATAGGCGTGGAGCAGAGATTTCTGATCCACTAGACAAAGGTTTCTTAGAAATAGTATCGAAAGATGGGCTAAAATTTGTCATGATGCATGATGTAGATGATGCAAATGAATCACTAATGAACTTTTTTGGGCTAAATGACTTGTTTTTGTCCGATTCTAGGGATAGGTCGATATTTAATGGCGATAGCGATGTCTCAAAATTATTTCACTTGCGCAGCAACGCTGTAGACGCAATATCTTTAGGCAAGGTACGGGGTGGAATGGCTGATGGCGGATTTGGAGAGGGTTATTATGTTGCTGGTGGTAGTATAGATGCCATCAGTAGCTATATAAACACCGTCGGGTTGTTTACGTCTAAATTTGAGGATTTTACATTTGATGTGGAGCGCCACCGTGAAACGTGCAGCAATACTACGGAATTTCAAAATACAAAATTTGACGCTATTAATCAGATTTTCCAAGATATACATAAAACACCAATAGAAGAAATCTTATACAAATTAAACGATATTGCAACTTTAAGACAAGCAATGGCCTCTGTTATTCAGAAAGTGCAAGATTTAAACAAGGAGTTAACTAGAACAATTGGATCATAGGTATCAAATATGGCTGCAATTCGTAGTTGTCATACTGCTTTAAATAGGGGGAGCTGTGCTATACGTAGCAACGCACCAAAGCTTCGAGCCTCTGTAGATAACGTTGCTGGAGCAAAAAAATTTTATGACACTGATCTTTCAGTAGATGCCAACATTAAAGTTGGCGAAGCTCGTACAGCACAGAATCTCTATGAGGACGTGCTAGGCAAAACAATACAAACAAAAATCTTGGAGAATAATATACAGATAGTATCTGATGCTAGAGATGCATTGCAGGGAATACTTAGCTCTATAAGTAACATTATTGATGAACTTGGACACTTTGCAGTAAGTGAGTTATTGAATATAAAGCATGCAGGTGTATTATACAAAACCATATACACCACATTTGGTGATATACTCTTATGTGCCAATAGAAGAAGCGCTGCAGATAATGCGGCCCTCTTTAGTGGGGATTACGTGGATAGAGTGGCAATACCTAGCTCTGCAGACACGTTGTTAAATATTCATAGAACACATAAGGTAATTCGGCTTTCTGAGCTTTACAACGGCAGTGTCACAGCTAGAACACTAGCTGGATCAAGCGTTCAGTTGCCAACTGCGTCAGTATTTCAAGATTTAATTAATTGCATTGCTCAATTACTGAACGCATTAGATGATAGTCGTAAAGCCAATGTACAGATGACCCAAGAAATGTCCAAAAGCTTTGAACGCAGACTGTCTGAGATACATTCGAAGCTTTCTGGGCTATCTGGCGAAATGTTATTCGATTTAAATAAGATGAGCACTGAACTTGGGTCATTGCGAACAAATGTTGCATCTAATACAGATAAGATGAAAAATGGAATGGGTGATACTGCTAGTGACATTGCAACACTTTCAAATGAGTTAATGAAAGCTAACACCCTTACATCTGTTCACGGCGCCATGGCAGATCACCAAAGACAAATAATAAATAATGCAATGAGGTAATTACAATGAGAACAATTATATATATTTTGTTATGCTTCTTTTTATCTGCATGCCCTAAAAAGGATTCAAAATCTGAATTTAAGGGTAAAAGATACCCAGTTATGAATAAGGAGTATATAGATAAACAGAACCAACAACTACGCCCCCAGCAGGCGCCCCATAAACAAGATGGCCTTTCTAAGCGTGTCCTTGGCGTGGCAAAGTGAAACTTTGTTGATGCAGTATAAAACATGATTCATTGATCCGAACTGCAGGTAAGGGATTAGCAAAACAGCAAAATAAGTGGGCATCAACCTATTTATATAGCTTAGGTAGAAGGGGCCGAGACTTTTAAAAAAGATCCAAAAATTAAAGAGTTTTATATTCAAAATGTCTCATGCTGATTTACCTAAGCCATATAGCAGAGGAAAACGAGATTGAGAATAAATAGAAGGCAATTTAATGCCAAATTATCTCTATTTATGCCTTAAAAACCGTCTCTTGCTCTGTTGCCTAAGCTCTACTAAAGAGCATCATTATGCTGTATCTAGTTTTTTTGCACAGTTGGCTTAAGTCCGCACCCCATTAGCATTTTATATGTTTCACATAATGGCAGGCCTATAACGGAAGTATAAGACCCACCAAGCCACTCTACAAACGCAGAAGCGTAACCCTGAAGACCATAACCACCAGCTTTTCCATACCACTCTCTAGAATTTATATAGCTATCCTTTTCTTCAGCTGATAGCCTTTTAAACTTTAATGTGGTGGCCACCACTCTGCTTGTAACCTTACCATTATAAACAACAGCAACGCCAGTATATACCTTATGCCGCCTTCCAGATAGTTTATTTATGCATAATATGGCATCATCAACTGTCAGGGCTTTAGGCAGACTCTTATTGGAGATACTGACCACGGTATCAGCTCCAAGCACAACATCGCTTGGGTATTTTTCAGCAATAACTAGCGCCTTTTCTACAGCAAGGCGCACGGACAGCAGCCTATGGCTCTCACCCGGCCTAGGCGCCTCATCAATATCCGCGGAGATAACCAAATCCGGCTCATAACCAATATTACACAACAACTCCCTCCTCCATACAGAGGCAGACGCAAGAATCAGCCTATGGGCATTAACCACCTGCATCAATCGGCACTACTAGAACCCTGATCTGCAGCTTTAGCGATATCTTTTTTATATCTCAGAACGACCCTACCCCTATCTGGATCATATGGAGTAATCTGAACAAGTACTTCATCACCTGCTAATATTCTAATTTTATTTTTCCTCACCTTACCAGAGGTGTATGCTATCATCTCTGAACCATTCTCAAGCATGACGCGAAAAGATGCATTAGGTAACAATTTCACTACCCTACCCCTCGCCTCTATTAACTCTTCTTTCATTAAAAGTAACAACCTAGCAACAAATCATCAGTCTTATATCTTACAACGAATTCCAACACAACTCAAATCAGTTGGCCAGCCAAACACAGCTACTATGCATTTACAAACTTAACACCACTATTTTCAAGGAATTTATGGAGCTCCTTATTCGCATACATATTTTTTACTATATCGCACCCACCAATAAACTCACCCTTAATATAGAGTTGTGGTATCGTCGGCCAGTTACTAAATTCCTTTATTGCTGATCTCAGTTCTGGATTATCAAGCACATTAATATCTTTAAAATCTACTGATAATAGCTTTAATATCTGAACAACAACTCCAGAAAAACCACATAATGGCATAGCAGACGTACCCTTCATAAATAAGACCACATCATTCCCATCTACCTCGGACTTTATGAATTCCATCATATCCATATATACACCTTACTTAACAAAAGTTTCTAATGATAGCGCATGCAAGAATTGCAGCCTCTCGCCTAATGCTGCATAAACTAATCTATGTTGTTGCAATGTAGAAAGCCCCTTGAAGCCACTGGAGCTGATAGAGATATTATAATGATCTTGATCACCAACCGTATCCACAATACTAATCTCTGCATCTGGAAACTTAGCGCTTATCAAATCAAATATCTCAACGGATGTCATCGGCATAGCTACTGCACCTTCTCAACATATTCCATACCCTCAGTTCTGATTACAATTTTCTCCCCCTTCTTTATAAATTGAGGAACAAGAATTTTCACACCATTTTTTAAAATTGCAGGTTTATAAGAGGAGGATGCGGTTTGCCCCCTTACAGTAGGCTCACAATCCTCTATCTCAACTTCAAGCCTTTCTGGTAATGCGGCAGTAACTGGAACACCTTCATAAATTTGTATAGAAAGCCTAATCCCCTCTCCAAGGAACTTTAAAGCCTCATCGCTCAACAACATACTTGGTACAATGATCTGTTCATAACTCTGCAGATCCATAACATATATGTTTTGGCCATCCATATATAAATATGGAAGCTCCACATTCTCTATATGAGCCTTTTCCACAGTCTCAGCACTTCTAAACCTTACATTAAGCTTTGTACCATCTTTTATGTTTTTCATCTCAACCTGCATATAAGCCCCACCCTTGCCAGGCTGCGTATGCATTGTCTTAAGTACGACCCATAAACCGTTCTGGTGATGCAGAACGTGATTAACACGTATGTCGTTCGCCTTCATATAACACTCATCTATAGCATCAATGGCCGCACTCTAGCATATAACCCAATACACCTCAATTACTAATATTTGTGGCATTGCAAACTCACAATAGAAAATCAAAGTATACTTAAAAACAGACTATACAAATAAAAAAGTATTAGTTATTCTAGTTTAGGTTGAGTTTATGCGTCGTTTGATGGTATATTTATTTATAATTCTTTTGTTGCAAAATATATCAACATATTGATATCGTTTAAATATTGATTATCAAATCTATTGAATAACATGGATGTTGCTATAATAAAGGCTTTAAGAACGCCAATAGGAAAATTTTGTGGTAGCTTAGCAAAAAAAGCTTCGTGGGAGCTTGGTGCTGAGGTCATAAAAAACATATTAACTGACACAGGCATTGTCGCAAGCGATGTATCAGAGGTAATAATGGGGCAGGTGTTGATATCTGGCGCCGGGCAAAACCCCGCAAGAAGAGCGGCTCTACATGCTGGTATCCCAGAAAGCGTGCCAGCATTCGTGTTGCACCAAGTTTGTGGCTCTGGACTCAGAGCCGCCGCCGTAGCAGCGCTTGCAATACTAGAAGACCCAACAAAAATAATAATAGCAGGGGGGCAAGAAAGCATGACCAATGCGCCATTTGCAGTAAATATAAGGGCAGCAAACAAGATGGGAAATATAGACATGCAGGATCTTATACTAACTGATGGCTTAATGGATGATTTCTTAGGCGTACATATGGGTCTTACAGCAGAGGGGTTGGCGCAAAAGTATTCTGTTACTAGGAGTATGCAAGATCATCTTGCATTAGAATCGCAACTTAAAGCTTCAAAAGCACAAAAAGCGTCTAATTTCAAAAATGAAATAATCCCCATGGAGATAGATGGTAAAATATTCTCCGAGGATGAATTTATTAGACATGATATCAATATTGAGAAACTCTCTAAGTTAAAACCAGCCTTCTTAAAGGAAGGCGGAACAGTAACAGCTGGTAACTCTTCTGGAATAAATGATGGTGCTGCTGCAGTGTTGCTAATGAGCCTGAAAGAGGCACAAAAGAGGAAATTAAAGCCAATGGCCATTATAAGATCATTTGAGCAGAGCGGAATAGCACCAGGACTGATGGGTATAGCACCAGTAGAAGCATGTAGAAGAGCTTTAAAAAAGGCCTCTTGGCGCATCTCGGACCTTGATCTTATAGAGGCAAGTGAGGCTTTTGCTGTGCAGCTAATTTGCGTTAATAATGAGATGGGTTGGGATGTGAGTAAGGTTAACGTGAATGGTGGCGCAATAGCGCTAGGGCATCCTATTGGTGCATCTGGAGCTAGAATATTAACAACACTACTACACGAGATGAATAGGAGAGATGTTAAAAAATCCATAGCAACATTATGTATAGGTGGCGGTATGGGAATTGCAATGTGTTTAGAACGTTAATTTATAATATATATATGAGAAGAGTACTTATAACAGGTGGCACTAGAGGGATAGGAAGAGCAATAGCTATTGCCATGCACAAGCAGGGCCATAAGGTAATTGCCAACTATCTTGGTAATGATAGTGCAGCAGAGCTTTTAGAGAAAGAATTCGGAATAAAAACTCTAAAATGGAATGTGGCAGATTATGCACAGTGTAAAACAGCACTGGAGAAGGCAGAAGGCATCCTTGGAGGAAATATAGAGGTTTTATTCAATAATGCAGGTATAGTGAAGGATGCCATGCTCCATAAGCAATCTGTAGAAAATTGGAACGCCGTTATAGATACAAATCTTAGCTCTGTCTTTAATATGACGAGTCTAGTTTTACCAAAAATGAGGGATGCAAAATTTGGTAGAATAGTGAGTACTAGCTCTGTTAACGCACATGGAATGCTTGGACAAACTAATTATGCAGCCGCGAAGGCTGGTATTGAAGGTTTTACAAAATCATTGGCACTTGAAACTGCAAGATATGGCATTACTGCAAATGCTATTGCTCCTGGATACATAGATACAGAAATGATGCAAGGAGTGCCGCAAAAAGCACTTGATGGCATTATTGCTCATGTTCCAATGGGTAGACTTGGCACAGCAGATGAGATAGCTCACGCTGCATTATTTCTTGCAAGTGAAGCATCCTCATTTATTACAGGTGTGATATTACCTGTAAATGGTGGCCTAAGGTTGTATTAATTTGTTCTTATAGAGGAACAAATCTTAACTCTAACATATACTGCAGCTTTGGCGAATAAAAGTGAGTTAAATCAAAGGGTAGCAAGCAAATTCTACTACCCTTCCAAGAAGAAATATGTTATACAGTGTGCACGTTATGCATACTGTATATTGGCAATGACCGCCTTGAGCTTTGAAATCATCAACCATGGTTCCCATGAATAGACCTGCTGCGTAAGTCGTTTTTTGTTCCTGTGTTTTTTTGTCTTTTTTTTGGACGGGCTTTTGTCTTTTTCTGATGATGCTTATGCAGCAGAAAAACCATTTTTGAGATTAACGATGCCGGC
>NZ_JAJBJB010000170.1 GCF_021811845.1 Candidatus Cyrtobacter zanobii
CCCCAAAACCCCGCGAATACGAAAGATTATTGAGACGAATTCAAAAATAATTATATATTTATTTTTTAATTGAGAGTTTAAAGATATATGAACGAAGACAAACAGAAGAAAGTTCAGGCCACAAAGCAGAAGTTAAAGGAAGCAAATAAGACCGAAAAGAAGCCAAAGGACACAAAACGATCGAAATCCGAGAAGAAGCCCAAAGAACAACCGAATAAGACAGTTCAAACAGCAAAAGAAAAGAAATCGAGTTCAAAAAATGTAAAGTCAGATAAGTCAAAAGAAGAGAAAGGTAAACCAAAGAGGGCTTGGCCAGCCTTTTTCTTTTTCCAAAGTGAGAAAAGATCTGAAGTGAAGAAGGATAATCCGACACTCGCACAAAAAGAGCTCGTCGCGGTAAGATGCATAATCAGTAGCCGTCCCCCTCAAATTTAGCATGTTCAAATTTATCCTCAAGATCTTGTGCGCCCCATTCAATTATTTTAGTTTGATCCACAGAAAGTGGTCTCATAATCATTTATAGAAACTTGGAGAAATTTGGCGAAACATGAACGAAGAGAGCAAGCAAAAGTACTACGAACAAGAGAAGAAGGCCAAGGATAAGTACGCAGAAGAAATGGCAGAATACGACAAAAGCGCACAACCAAAGTCTGCATCCAAAGAAAAGACCAAAAAGAAGAAAGAAAAGTCAGACGAAAACAAACCAAAGAGAGCCTGGCCGCCGTTTTTCTTCTTCCAAAAGGACAGAAGAGAAATCCTACAAAATGAAAATCCAGATAAATAATCACAAACAAATAGTAGCACTGCTCGGAGAAGAGTGGAGGAAACTCAGCGAGGAACAAAAGAAGCCTTACGTCGAGAAGTCCAGCGCAGACCAGAAGAGATACGAACAAGAGAAAAAGGAATGCAAACAAAGTAAGCGAGCTCGCACTTACAACTTTAGAAGGAGATAAACCCGAGAAGGAACTCAAGTCTGCCAAGAAGGCTGTCAAGAAGGACAAGAAGGACAAGAAGAAGGAAGAGCCAAAGGAGTCTGGAAAGAAGCGCAAGGCTGTCTCCAAGAAGGCTGCAAAGCCGTATAAGCGTCAGAAGAAGGCCGAAGACGACGACGAGCACCCTGATGAACAAAAGGAGTCACAAGAAGTCAACCACGAGTCTCACGACGAAGCCGAACTCACAGGCTCAGACCATGACGACGACGCTGCTGACGCTGAGATCGCTGACGACGCTGTCAAGGACGAGGCTGCAGACGACGAGCCACACGAGTCAGATGAAGTCGACAAGGAACCAGAAGATAAAGAAGACGTCGAAGACATACACGACGGCCAAAACGAAGAAAGCGGGCAAGACGCCGATAACCAAGAAGAGGCGGGCAACGATGACAACGACGATGCTGAGGAGCAGTCTGAAGAAGACAATGCAATTGACAATGACGACGATGACGAAGATGATGAAGACGAATAAGAAAGCGCGCATTAAGATTTCTCTCTAATTCTTCAGTTAGTATGAACCAAATCCTATGTTTTAGTAGTGTTTGCTCAATATTATTACCTTATAATCTCGCATATTGTAGCAGTTTATTAGTCTCAATTCAATTTGACTCAGCAATTG
>NZ_JAJBJB010000328.1 GCF_021811845.1 Candidatus Cyrtobacter zanobii
GAGACAGCACCTGGACCTGGTGATTATAATGATCCAACTAAAGAACAAAAAGGTGTAACTATTGGAAAAAGATTGGCTGATAAGAAAGTTGAAGAAATACCAGCTCCTGGTCAATATGAAGCAAAGTCAACTCTTGTTGAAGGACCTCAATACTCAATGTATCAGAAGCGCGATCAGAAGATCGAACAAACACCTGGACCAGGTGACTATAATGGACCAAATCAAGAACAAAAAGGAGTGACAATCGGACAAAAATTTAAAGAAAAGAAAACAGAAGATTTGCCTGGACCTGGACAATACCAAGGAAAATCTGCAATTCAGGAAGGTCCCCAGTATTCTATGTATCAAAAGCGTGATCAAAAAATTGAACAGACACCTGGACCTGGAGACTATAA
>NZ_JAJBJB010000018.1 GCF_021811845.1 Candidatus Cyrtobacter zanobii
GCATAAGAATTCGTAATCTTAATGCTTTCCATATTACAATCTTTGAAACTTGCTCCCATTAATTTAGAATCAGATATGCTGGAACTAAATAATTCAGAGTTGTCAATATTGGCGCTGATTAAGGAAACATTACTCATACTGGAGAATTGTAGTTTAGAGGTGCTCATGTTTGAGTTTGTAAAGTTCACTTCGATGAGCTTAGAGCTCAAGAATTTGCATCCAATAAGTTTTGCCTGTGAAAAATCTGTAGAGCTTATCTCACTTGCTGAAAAATCAGAAAAGCTAAATTCAGAATCTTGAAAAGATGCGCTTGAGATAATGACTTTTGCAAAGTTAGAAGATTTGCCAAACGCTTCATTAAATGAGGTTCTATCTATAGTAGCATCCTCAAAAACCGCACCTGAAACATCAGCTTTCTTAAAATTTGTATTGGTTAGGTTACTTTTTGTAAAATTTGAATCTTCTAAGTATGCATTTTCAAATTTTGTATCAGTTAAATTAGAATTTGAAAAATCTGTTCTAAGAAGATTTGCGCCAGAAAAATCAAGCCCTGATAAATCTAGACTAGATAAATTATCACTGAGATCATCAGATATATTTAATGGAGCACTTTTACCTCTCTGCTCTTTTATATAATCAATAATTATTTTGCGTGATAACGAGCTTTGAGAAGGATTCGTTGGTTTTTTTGTTACAGCATTTTGTGCATCTAATGTAATCTGTTCTATGCCTCTTAGGATATCTTGAGCATTATTTGCAAAGCAATTGTGCCATACAAAGAGTGTCAATATAGTAATGATTCGCTTCATATATGATGTTCCACTAATTCTTCAGCAATCTGCACAGCATTAAGTGCAGCGCCTTTCCTTAGATTATCAGATACAACCCACATATTTAAAGTATTTTTAGAGTGTTGCCTCAATCTTGATACAAACACGTCATCCTCACCCTTGCAGTCTATTGGAGTTATATACTCTAAAACATTTTCAGATAACATAACTCCAGGGAACTCACTTAGTGCTTCAACAGCGTCTTTTAAGTCTATTTCTTCCTCAAATTCCACATAAACGCTCGCGCCATGGCCAACAAAGACTGGGACTCTCACACACGTAGCCTCAATATATATCTGTGCTTCCAGTATCTTATTAATTTCATTCATTATCTTTTCCTCCTCTATGCTGAAGCCACTTTTATTGATGTTATCTATGCATGGTATAACGTTATAGGCTATTTGTCTTGGAAAAGTAATATTTTCTAATTTTTTACTAAATAGTAAATCTCTTGCTTGCTTATCTAGCTCCCTTATACCTTCTCTTCCTGCGCCAGAAACGGATTGAAATGTTGTTACAATCACCTTTTGCATTTTAGCTAAATCTAATAGTGGCTTTAATGCCATAGCAATTTGTATCGTAGTGCAGTTTGGATTCGCTATGATATTTTTATGTACATAATCTGAAACTCTATTACCATTTATTTCTGGCACAATTAGTGGTATTTGGCTATCCTGTCTAAAGCAGGAAGAGTTATCTATAACTATACAGCCGCTCTGCGCTGCTATTTTCCCATACTGATCAGAAATTTTTGATCCAGCAGAGAATAGTGCTATGTGTGTATCTGAGAAATCGTAATCATCCAATGCCGCAACTTTTAAGTCTTTATCCCCAAATGATACTTCACGCCCCTTAGAATTTTCTGATGATAATGGAACCACTTCTAAGGTTGGAAAATTCCTCTCATGCATGATTTGTAGCATACTTAAACCAACGCTACCCGTCGCACCAACCACCGCTACTTTATAAGACATAAAAGCTATTATTAAATCTGCTCGGGTGTGATAATATTGCTTTTCGATATATTGGCAAGTTTTGAATGAGAAATCTATTACTAAAGATGCAGTTTGGCGAGTTATATACAACAGCTGGAATAAGAAAATTAGACAAAATATTTCTAGAGGAGCTTTTTTTTAGAAACGTTGCACTATATCAACAGTTAATTGAATACAGGGGAAGTGATGCATATAACCCAGAACTCACAATCGATATTGCGTGCTTTGCCGAGGATTTTATTACATCCTTCTTTGGTATTGAGAAAGAGGTTAGAGATAAGGTCAAGCATTACGAAAAAATAGAGCCTGTTATTTTCTGTAATAGAAATTTTATACAAAAAAAAGTAGTAAAGTCGGATATGCCATCTGTGCAGGAGGTGCTGGCTAATATAGAAGGAGCAAATAGGTATTTTGCCAATCTAGGGCTTAACATGCAGTGCGAAATTGAGCTTGCTACGCAGATTAACCACTTTATGAGTGATAATAATGAGGAGGGAATGTACCATGCTAAGATATATTCATGCTGGGTTATGAATAACAAAGATATTCCGCAATCAAATTGGACTCTGTTTAAAGTTCCAGCTAAAAGAGATTATGATAAATTAATAAATATACAAAAAGATGGTAATGTTATTACATATAACAATCTGCGTAAAGATAGCAGTGAAGTAGCTTCGCTCTGGAATTTAAAATACTGCATTTATTGCCATAAGAGGGGCAAGGATTCGTGCTCAAGAGGTGTAATAACAGATATTGGATATGCAAAGAACCCACTTGGCATTGAGTTAAGCGGCTGCCCGCTTGATGAAAAAATATCAGAAATGAATTTATTAAAATCTCAAGGTACTGTTATAGCACCTCTACTTGTTATCACGATGGATAACCCAATGGTAGCTGCAACAGGTTATAGGATATGCAATGAGTGCTCAAGGGCCTGCATATATCAAAAGCAAGATGCAGTTGATATACCGATGATAGAATCCCAAATACTGCATGACGTATTAACCTTACCATGGGGTTTTGAAATATATAGTTTACTTACCAGGTGGAACCCACTGAAAAGGAGTGATTATATGCCACAGGATAATGTGGCTAAAAGGGTGTTAGTTGCAGGTCTTGGCCCTGCAGGTTTTACGCTTTCGCACTATTTGCTCAATGCGGGGGTGCAGGTGGTTGCTATAGATGGTTTAAAAATTGAACCTATGCCAAAGGACTTATCTGGTATAGATGAGTTTGGAGCAAGACATGAATTTAGACCAATATATGATATCAGTGAGGTATATGGAGATGGTGCCCAAGGATTTGGTGGTGTTGCTGAGTATGGTATTACACAAAGGTGGAATAAAAATTACCTGAGAGTGATTAGGTTGCTACTTGAAAGAAGATCTAATTTTAGGATGTATGGGGGAGTGCAGCTTGGAGGTAACATACGAAATGACGATATAACAAGCATGAATTTCGCACACCTTGCATTATGCCTTGGTGCGGGTTCGCCTAATATACCAAAAATCAAAAATATTTTTGCAAAGGGTGTGCATTGTGCATCAGATTTTTTAATGCAGCTTCATCTTAGTGATGCACTCAAAAAAAATTCAAACACAAATCTACAAGTAGAACTACCGCTTATTGTGATAGGTGCCGGGCTCACGGCTATAGACACTGCAGTAGAAGCATTTTTTTACTATGCTGTGCAAGTTGAGGAATTTTTATCTAAAGTAGAAATTTTAGGGCATGAATTTTTAGCAGCGCTACCAGAAGATGATTGTGAGCGTGCGGAAAGGTTTATACAGCATGCAAGGTTATTACGAGAGGCAAAAAATAAACAGGAAAAAATCGCAATATTAAAATCATTTGGTGGGGCTAGTATAGTATACAGAAATACTTTTGAAAGATCGCCATCATATAAAACAAATTACGAGGAATTAGAGGATGGACTTAGAGATGGTATATGCTTCTTAGAGAATATTGAACCTATAGAGGTGGCATTGGATGAAAATGGCAGATGTTCTGGCCTTATATACAAAAATGGCATCATACCTGCTAGAACTATTTTAATTGCAACTGGAACAAACCCAAATTTAGCAAAGGAATTTGTTGGGATAAAACCTGGAAATGTTAAAAATAACGTACTTGTAAAATCTGGAATCAGCTATTTTGGTGATATGCATCCGGATTATTCAGGAAGTGTTGTTAGGGCCATTGCGAGTGCAAAATACGGGCATAAATACGTACTACGTGATATTCAAGAGAGCAGTATAATAGAAAGCAATCATAATGATTTTAGTGATGTTGACGATGCATTGCTATCAAAGATTGTTCATGTCTCTGTAATAGCAAAAAATACAGTGGAGATTATAGTGCGTTCCAAGCTTGCTGCTAAAAATTTTCAACCTGGGCAATTTTATAAATTTGAGGCGTATAAGCAAAATAAAAAAGAATTTTATATGGAGGGGCTAGCGCTCACTGGTGCGGAGGTTGTTGGTGATTTAATTTCGCTAATAGTACTTGAAACAGGTGCATCTAGCAGTATGTGTAGGGCTTTGAAAAGTGGCGATGCCATATCTTTAATGGGGCCAACTGGCGAGCCAACAGAAATTTTGCGCAATAAGACTGTAATGTTAGTGGGAGGTGGGCTTGGTAATGCAGTGCTATTTTCTATAGGTACTGCGTTACGCAAAAATGGCTGCAGAGTGGTGTATTTTGCAGGATACAGGGAAAAAGATTTACTTTTTAAAAGAGAGAAGATTGAGGCTGCTGCAGATATAGTAGTTTGGTGCTGCGATAATGGGCTTATAGATATACAAAGAGAGCAGGATTTATCATTTGAAATGAATATTGTAGATGCTATTCAGCAATGTGGTCTATCTTTTAAAGAGGTTGATAGGATTATATCGATAGGTTCAGATAAAATGATGAAAGCAGTTACATTTGCAAGGTATAATCAATTAAGTCATTTATTTAAAACAGGATGTGAAGTAATAGTATCCATTAATTCACCAATGCAATGTATGATGAAGGGTATATGCTCAAGATGTGTGCAAAAACATAAAAACCCTAAAGAATATTATATTTATAGTTGCGCAACACAAGATCAAAATGCCAAGTACGTAGACTTTGATTTCTTAGGTGCTAGGCTTGAGCAAAGCGCGCTTCTTGAAAAAACTTGTATGCAGTTTTATAAGCATACAAATAAGGATGCATGTTAGTTTGCCATATTGAGTTGCGTGGCCTTAGAGGCCTTGTTCTTAAAGTGATGGATGTGTAATCCTATTACTTGCTTAAATTGGAAATTTAGTTTGCCGCTGTAACTTTTATCACATCTATAGTGCCGCTCCTCATTTCAATTGAGAGCGTGGAGCCGCTATGTACTTTATGAATATCTTGAAGGATTTGATCATCCATTTTGACTATAGCAAAACCCATTTTCATTATTTTTTCTTTATTAAAAACGGCGAGTCTTAGACTTAAAGTTTCTAGCCTCAGAATGTTTTGCCTAAATTGTTCTAAAGAAAGGTCTGATAACAGCTTGTTTTTCTTAGCTAATTTTTCGCATATGGAGTCAACGCTCACTTTTTGAAATTCTTTTTTTATGCCACCTAATATAAATTCTGCTCTTTGTATAGAATTTATCTTATAAGAAGCAAGTTTAGATCCATAAGTATCAACTTTTCTCGATGCATCAAGATGTTTGCGAAACCTAGAAAATGCGAGGAGCACATGGTTTACCTCCATTTTATAACTGAGAATCTTAGATTCTGTATAAGATGATAATTGAAATAAATTAGATTGTATGCGCCGCTTCACCTCATGCAGATTGGGAATTGAGAGCTCTATTGCAGCACTAGGCGTTGGTGCCCTGAGGTCGGCAGCAAAATCTGCAATGGTAAAATCCGTTTCATGCCCTATAGCGGAAACTATTGGTATTTTAGAATTTGATATAACCCTTGCTAAATTTTCATCGTTAAAGCACATTAAATCCTCAATTGATCCACCGCCCCTTGCAATAATAATCATGTCTAATTCATTGATGTGGCTATTTAGGTGTAATACTGCTTCTGATATTTGGCTTGCAGCGCCCTCACCCTGCACTTGTACATCATATATCAGAACGTGTAACGGGAATCGATCTCTTATCCTATGCAGCATATCTTCTATAACAGCTCCCCTTGCAGAGGTAATAATCGCTATTTTACTAGGCATGCTAGGCAATGCTTTCTTAATGTCAAAAATACCTTCTTCTTTTAATTTTTGTTTTCTTTTTTCTATTAATTCTAGAATTGCACCCTTACCTGAAAATGCAATGGATTGCACATTAAGTTGATATGTAGAGCGTTGTTGATATATAGAGATTGAGCCAGTGCAGACTAGCTCAATTCCATCTTCTAGATCAAATGGCAGCGGTGTGCCGCGCCAACAGACAGCATTTATGAGAGATTGATCATCTTTAAGGTTGAAATATTTATGACCAATGCTACTTGTCTTCAGTCCCGATACCTCCCCCCTGATGGAAACAGAGCGAAACTGGGACTGAACTACATTTTTTAATCTTTCAGATACTTGTGAAACAGTAAAAATTATCTCCATAGGTTAAGAAGAGCTAAGCTTTTTAGTAGCGCTTCCTGTATTACCCTGCGAGGCTACTCTAGCCTTCCTTGGATCGTATGGTTCCTGTTTTGGCACAAACGTCTTTTTCAACAGCCGAGCTTTAAAAAATTTATCTGCATAGTATTTAATCTTCTTGCACCTAATCGGAGGGCTAGATTCTATAAGTATTATTTGGTCATCTCGAGGCAAGTTGATAACTTCCTGTGGTAGCAATAGTGCCCTTTGAGTTTTAGAAACGTTCATTGATTTGGATGCTGGGTTCAGATCTAAGAACTTGGATTTACTTGCAGAGACTGCATCAACTGTTTTATTGCCGCATAATTGTGAAATGAGATTCGCAGTTTCATAGTTATTTGCAGCGAATGTAATCCTGTATGTAGAGTTAGATAAGAATGAGTTCATACCATGCTCTTCATATATACCTTTGAGCTGCTGTGTATCTTGTACTATAAGGAATAGCCTGACATGATATCCCCTAAAATAAGCAATACCACTCATGAATTGTTCCATTTTACCAAGGGTAGGAAACTCATCCAACATAAACATCACGCCATACGGCTCATCCTTGTCTGGCATTTTGCGTGATAAAAATTCTGTGGCTTGCTGATAAAAAACTTGCATTAAAGGCTGTAACCTTTGCAGGTTATCTGGTGTGAGACCTACATATACGGTCGTTTTCTTCTTTTTAAACTCTGTTATGTTAAAATCGCTTTTAGCAGTGGCAGCATCGATCAGCGGGTTTGCCCACAACTCAAGGCTTGAGTTCATAGTTGAGATAACGCCAGATCTTTCTTTGTCAGCTTTTTGCAAGAACGCGGCCAGGTTCATATATGCAACAGGGTGTATATCTTGTCCCATAGTATCTAGCACTACAGCCAAATTATATACAACGTCATCACTTCTCATAACCCTCACAACCTCACCGAATGACGCGTTTTTGTTCGGGTCTGCAATTAAGTATAATAAAACACCAACAAATAGAGATCTTGCCTCATTGTTCCAGAACTCCTTTTCAGGCATAATTAGGTTTCCGATTTTTTGTACATCGTCCACCATCTGCCCTGGTTTATCACTCACCCAGTCTATTGGATTATAACAGTGTGTAACACCATCTGGATCTGCTGGGCTCCAAACATATACCTCCTGACCTGATTTTTGCCTCCAGCCACTGGTTAAGTCGTAGTTTTCGAGCTTAATATCATGAACAAAAACAGAATGCTCCCAATAGAGCAAATTAGGAATCACGAAGCCAACACCTTTACCAGAACCAGTTGGCGCAAAAAGTAATGTATGTTGAAACCCTGGAGCGACAAGAAAGCCGCCCTTATCTTCACCAATTAGCATACCATCTGCCCCCCTTAGCTTAGCCTTTTTAATATCTTGCTCTGTTGCCCAAGCAGCATCTCCGTGTATAGACTCATCCTTTTTAAAAGGCCGAAACTCATACAATGCTTCTCTTTTGATATAAATAGCAAATACGTAAAGAAGCAGTGGTATTAATGTTGAAAGCAGTAGCTTTATAGCAAGATAATCGTAATCCGAGATCGACAATCGATCAAAATAATAGATTATCCAACGCCAAGTAGAGATAAGGTATTCAATTGGCCCTAATGATTTGATATACACCAAAGACAGCGCATGATCTGCTCCAAGGATAATAAAACTTAGTATTATACCCATAACATGGACAACAAGTAGCAGCCCCGCACAAAATGCAAAAACTGCAACTACAAAGTTCTTAACAAACATGACTCGGCTTTCCATGCTTCTAAAAATCCTCAAATCATAGATTCATTTAAGATGCTACATAGATTACTGTGTAAATCAAACTAAAACAAAATAAGTATGTGCAGCGCACATATGATTAATATGTATGGCGGTATTTATATATATTTGAACATATAAGGATGTGATTTTAAGGTAGTGTATCATATATATCATGAGCGATGTGAGGCTTATCTATGAATATCAATAATATAAAGCTGTGTAAAAGGCTCACCTTACGTATAACGCAGGTTGACCTGTTGATGTATATGATTTATCTTCAGCCTCACTGATGTGAGCATCGCGTGTATGTGTCGCCCGCATCTCTTCGCTGTGCTTGTTAAAATTTTTTATCTATATTGCATATGTTTGATAGGGTTGTATCTGTTTTGATTTGGCCATATTATGCGTTGAGAGCTTCTATTTCTAGGTGGTTTTATGATAATGGGCCCATACCTCAGCATTTTGCTGGTTTAGACTATAAAAGTTATTGTTACATGCTAAATGCTTTGAACAGCTTGGAGCAGGGAAGTGATCTGAGCAAGATGAATCTATTGAAGCTTGAGTGTTACATGATGCGGTGGTGTGACTGGGATACAATGAAACGCATTGTGGATTTGGCAGCCAGCTCAAGCGAGTTTACCATACTTTCTAATTTGATGCATAAGATTCCTTCTGTGTTGTTTAGTGATCAGCGTTATATAAAAGATAGTTTGTTATTGAGAACATGCATCATAAAAAGTGGTATAGATTCTGGTGCGCCACTTCCTATACCTGATAGTCAGGATGTGCGGGACAAGGTTGCCGCACTCATAGATAGGTGTATTGCAATGCCTGAGAACATCACTAAGCAATTTGATCCCAGTGTCCAAGTTAAGTTTATAGAGGCAACAGTAGGGCTAGATGATCAAGCACTTTGTAAGCTAACAAAGAATTTATCCTTGGTTCCAGGCAACTTTGTTGCACGTTATGGATTTGGTGATAAATGTCAAGAGATGTTATTGAAAGCTGCTATGCCGAGTAATAGTGGTGATTTTGCCCCTTTTATTACAATTATTACAAGAATCAAAGATCAAATACCATACATAATATTTTCACACGCTAATAACAAATTAAAAAAACTGCTAATTAACTTTGCTATGACTGATACAGAAAAATGCTTCAGCCAGTTTGTAGCAAA
The DNA here is from genome assembly GCF_021811845.1 of Candidatus Cyrtobacter zanobii. Taxonomy (GTDB): domain Bacteria; phylum Pseudomonadota; class Alphaproteobacteria; order Rickettsiales; family Midichloriaceae; genus Cyrtobacter; species Cyrtobacter zanobii. The sequence continues at coordinate 9,375 of NZ_JAJBJB010000018.1, forward strand.
TGTTGGAAAGATAGTTGATATTTTCCCTAAATTTGGGTCATCGGCGCAATATACGCTTGTTAAGGAGGCGTTCGGTAACTTTGGTGATAATTTTTCACAGATATCTGAAAATCTTCATAAGTTATTTTGTGCACAATTTGGTTCAAAGGTTGCAGATCTGAAAGATAATGACCAGAGCTGTTTGATAGATCTGGCATGCAAGGCGAATAGTGCACGATATGAGGAGATGATCAGAAATCTGAATGCTATACCAAATGAGATATGGAAATATTTTGCCAAAATTAACGATGGTTTTGTTAGTTATGCAGCCAATGCATATGCAAAAGATTTTGATATATTTATTGCGAAGCTTATTTCAGTACCTCGGCATGTACTGGAACAGGGGGATGAGCAATCTAATGCAGAATTATTTAAATATGCATGTGGTAACTCCTCTTACCAATTTGATATACTAGTATCAAAACTAGGAAGTATACCTAGCGATTTATCCAAATGCTTTGCATCGCATGATCCGAGCTTCTGGGGTAAAGTAATTGAGTTTGCATTGGCGAGGAATAGTGAGGAGTTTCAGAGACTATTGAAAGACCTTGAGCAAATTGACTCTACTAAGCTGAGATTATTAAATATACCACGGCATGAGATACTTAAAGCTGCATTTACTCATCATAAAGCGTTTTGCAAAGTTGTAGAGAAGTATGAGGATGCGGCAAAAGAGAAGGTAGAGCGCGTAGCTGAAGCATTAAGGGAACAGAATTTTAAGGTTGAGATAAGGTATGGTGATAAAAAGATTAGTTCTGCAGAAGAGGCAGCAAGAATAAATAAGTTACTACAACTGCCTGTTGTTAAAAAATTCAATCAAGGAACTATGATGGCAATAAAGAAGCAAACTGTTTGTATGAGCGGTACAGAATTTGATGCTTTTAAAGCAAGAATCGATATGCTATCTAAGCTGGGTAATTTGGACCACCATACAGCTGAGGTTCTTGTAAAGAGTATATTGGATTTGCCAGTAAATCTCTTTGAGACATTGTGGAAACAATTATGCACTATAGATGAAAAATCTCGCGAACATAGTTTTAATGAGCGTGTTCGATGCGAATTGCTCAAAGCCGTGTGTAAGAATAAATTCGATGCGATTAATCAGTGCTTCGGCATGTTGGATGGCCCTGAAAACGTATCAGAGTATCTAAAAGCACAAATTGCCGAACGACTTCTGCATGTTGTTATTAATCTGGATTATTGTAATTATGATGGTGTTATAAAAGCCTTCCAAGAATATCTGAGTGGTATTGGTGTATCGCAGCCACAAGGCCCTTTATATGATGCACCTCCTCCCCCGTATAAAGCGCCTCCTTCATACGAGGAATCACAGGCGCAGCATAGTGCAGCAGCCGATACCAACCCACAGCCTCCTTCATATGAGGAGGGACCACAACAGCCACTGCATAGCGATGGACAACAAGAAGGCGATTACCACATATAGCCTTTTGCGAGGTATAGCTTAGGTAATGCCTAAGCTATACTACTTAGAAGTTGTACCAAATAACATCTTGCCTATTAGTGTTTCTATACTGAAAGCTGGGTTTGTCATAGATATCTCGCCGCCTGGCTTTATGACATCACTTTCTGTACCAGGAACCAACTCAATATTTTTTGAAGAAAAAAGGCCTAGTCCAGAAATTGAGGCAAGCGTATCAACTGGTAATTTAACACTTGAGTCTATCAACATTTCAACAACTGCATTGAATTCATGATCTAACATACATTTAGAAACCTGGCCTACACGAACACCGTTAAGCAGCACATTACTACCTGTCTTGAGACCATTCACATCAGAAAATTTTGCGATTAATATATTTGAATTATTACTGACATCCCTAGAGCAGTATATAAATACAGCAAAAAAGATTGCTGCGAAAAGCACCAAAGCGCCTACAACAGTCTCAAGCTTCCTATCATACATATAATAACAAAATAAATCTACTCACACCACCGTTGATAGTGCGGGGCGCAAGGCGCGCGATCGCTCTTATGTGCTAAAGCTGTCCCTGTAACATTCACCATATGCTCCTTCATCCAACGCTGCTTACCCACAAGCGTCTCAGCATGGGACGGTACATGATCAGTCATATAATGCATCCAAAGAAACCAGTCTGGAGGAATTTTGCTTGCTTCAGAAATGCCGCTGTAAATTACAACACGACCTTTCCTGCCAAAATACCTATCCCTGCCTGTTTCGTAATATAGGTTTGCAAATTGATCCTTACCAACCAATTTACCGAATAGCCTAGCGCTAAGTTTACTAAGTAAGCTCATGTTCAAAAGCATAAACCCCACCAACACGCTGAGTATAAGCATCTTATAAATTCAAATCAAGCAAGTTATACTTATGTTATAAGTATTATACATTTAATCAAAAGATTGTTCCTGTTATCATTTATTCTTGAGTAATCTGCTTCACTATACATTAAGTTTGATCCTAAGTTATTACAGAAGCTCTATTTGTGTTCGGCCTTATAAAAAACATTATTATAGCGGTTGTATTTGAGGACCGCTAACCCAGGAAAATGTAGTAAGTTTAGTTTCTTCGTCTACTATTGTCATTTGATTTAGATGAAATCTTAGACATAGCTGCTTTGCTCAACGACATTATATCAGATGTTATACTGCTCACTTTTCCTAATAAGAATTGCTCGCCACGCTGTGCTGGCGCGCTTATTGTAGATGTTCTTATAGGTGATCCTGTTACTATTACTGTCATGACTAGATCTACAAATTTCATCAATGCTACTAATGAGCTAGATATCACAAAAAATGCTACAGCAATTACAAAACTACCTATTAAAGGTGAGGTACTGGATGTGTCGGAACCTGGTGGTGTATGCATATCGCCGAGCATTTGATACATTGGGATTATGCATTCATCAATTATTCCGATATCTAACCTGAAAAAACATGCTTTACATGCTGTGAATCCTAACACTATGCTCAGCAAAAATGACATAATAACTTGGAATATAGATAGTATTATAAATACAGCTGTACATTGTAGTGCTATCGAAATCATTCCCTTTACCCAACTATCAAAAATAGATTTAGTCTGTTTAAATAAGATTGTTGGGATAATGATTGGCGCTATTAGCATGCATAAAGAAGTTGTGATTAATGAAACTACATAAGCAAGAAAAATCCTCAAACAGCCTAGAATATAAAGGGATAACGAGATAGCAATTATAATGAACGCAATAAAACCAAATGGTGTTGAAAAGAGAAGTGCTGCCATTTTTTTCCATAATGCGGCAGAGAAAATTTTCATTATAGCGCCATCCAAGTATCTGAATACTGAAAGCCTATCATTATTTATGTCTATTAGATCAGGAGGTGCAAATTTGGCCATTAATTCTAATGTGCCATCTATAAGAGCTACTACTATCTTACCACCAAAAAATTCCCAACTAAGTGGCGAAATAAGACAGCCTACTGCAGCTATTTTGCAAAGCATTATAATAATTTCTTGTTGATTGATTTGTACTATGCCAAGTATAAAACAGAGAGCTGTGATTATAATAAATAAACTCATTAGTACCTGTATGGACTTTTTGTAAGCATCATTATTAGTCACGCTACTATACATTTTAAATAAAATACCGCCTTTTGGTATTTCCCCATTTGCCCTGTTTGTACCTAATAAGTGTTCTAACACTACTTTTGCCAATGTTGATAAAACGCCGCCCTGAATTGCAGCGCTATTACTACGTTCTATTTCTACAATCATCTTATACATGCCATGATGATTTGCAGGGTTTTTGTAAAGGTCTAAAATATCACTATTAGCACCTTGTGGCGGTGCCTCATTTTTTATCCTAAAATATAGTGTGCCTGCTTTAGTAATGTCCATGTGCTGACCGCTTATAACGCTTTTAGGAAGATCCTTCCATTCCCATGCGGCTGATGTATTAGGGTCCACTGTTGCTGCATCATAATTTGAAGGACCAAATGCATATTGTATATTTTCACCATTTCGTTTTACGCATCCACCCCATTTAATACTTACATCATAGCCACCGTCGTTATTTGCATAAATATCTCCTAATATGCTCATATCGCTATGGTCGCCCCAGTGTTTAATGAACAGCGGTGTACTATTGTCACTAAAGCCAGATAGAATACCATGATACTGATATGTAGATTGGCCAGTCTTATCAACGGCTATGCAGATTCTTGTTTTATAACTGTTTTCATTCTGCTGGTTACAGCCTGGTACAGTATCCTTAAACCTAAATGTCATGCCACTATCTATGATATTGCCCTTCAAACCCAGTATAGAATAATTACTTGGTTGAAATTTATTGCCAAGTAGCCCTATTTCTGCCCAATTATCTCTTGGCTTCTCGCCAGATAATTGAATAATTTTTTCACCGCTTATTATATTTTGTATGCTCCATTTATGAATACAATTTCGAAACCCATTTGTACCTACATCGCAGTAATATGAATGTTGTGTTTCTAGGTCTTTAATATTAGATGATTTGATGAGTATTGTACTTTCAATGTATGATTGTTCAGTCTTATCCGCTGCTACGATCTTTTTTATCCCATATCTAAAGCCACTAAATAAATTTGTTGGATAGCCAATTATTCTTAGAAAATCTATTGCCAAGTCATTCAGATCTTTAGCGCTTTTCTTATCTAAATGTGATAGTTGATTCATAGACGAGAGTATCTTAAATACCTCTGCGGTATTCTGTGTTCTATTCTTTTGTGGGGGTTTATTTGAAGATTGGTGCGTTGGATCCAGAATTAAAAGTGATGTACTATTTATAAATTCATTTCTACAACCTTGTGCCCCTATACCTATTAGTGATGTTATGCAATCCATATATTCTGCTCTGCCTTTTGGCGTGCCAGTCGCTGTCTTTCTGTATGCAAAATCTCCGCTCCAGCTAATGCTTAACTCATCACCATCTTTTGGGTTGATGCCAGTATAGGTAAAGGAATGGTTTCTAGCATGCCATTCACATTTTGATGGTCCTATTTTCTGAGAGATATCCAAATTTGAGGTTGCAGACCATTCCCGCCCTGGTATGTGTGCAAAACATTCGTGTTCATTCTGCTTCCATTCTACTGGTGGTGTTGCAATATTATTCCATAAAGAGCGGCCTAGCTTAAAGTTTTTAGATAATAAGTTTGGAAAAATTGTTTTTAATTCAACAGATCTTTTACCGCATAAATAGATTTTATTATCATCTGAACCAACAAAAGATAGTTTTATTTTATCGCCTACCTCTGCTTCTATAGTAGTTTTTATCACATTATTGCCTACTTCTTTTTTATCGTTACTACATGCAACCTGTGTGCTGATTGGCCCCGCAATTCCTATTATCGGATATTTAACGCCAGATTTTTCATCATAGCCAGCAATTTCAAAATATTCAGCGTTAAAGCTTTGTCCGTTCTGGCAATGCGTAATGCAATCATCTATAACGCCTTGATTTAACTCATGTTCGCTACCTTCTGGTCCAATTTTTCTCGAAAAAGAGTTACATTCCTTGCGGCACATTCTGCTACATGAATATTTGACTGGAGTAAGTAGGATCTCATTTTTTTGATTATCATTAAATTCATACGATTTCACGCAATCGCTATAGAAATCTCCGTACGCAGAGCAGCAAGCTATTACATATAATATGCATACTAAGATCTTGAGGCGCACGAGGACTCCAAAGGATAATTCAATTTAGAGACTGATGCTAGCAATTTTAAGGCGAGCCCGCAATCTATTGTAATATTTTTATAAATACTATGAAGTTCAACTACAGTGATGTAATTGTATAGCATATCTATTTTTAGATGTTCTATGTTTAAGAACAGTTATATGGAGAGGGCAATTGAACTTGCCAAGGAAGCCATGCAGCTTGGTGAAATACCCATAGCCGCAGTATTGGTTCATGATAGTATTATTTCTGCACAATATAATAAAACTATACTATTAAATGATAACACAATGCATGCAGAGATGCTTGTGTTGAGGGAGGGGGCGCTTAAGCTAAATACACGATACCTTTCTCAGTGTGATCTATATGTGACGTTGGAGCCGTGCCAAATGTGCATGCATGCTATCTCGCTTGCTAGGGTACGAAGACTATACTTTGGTTCTTATAATAAACTTAAGAGCATCTGGCATGGTACACAGGTTTATGGTGGCCTTTATGAAGAAATTTGTTCAGATTTATTAAAAAGTTTTTTTATGCAAAAAAGAAAAGCATAGTTATGGGAAATTTTATATTTAGACTTATAATTTCAAGGAAAATTGCTTTTCAGCGTATTGGGTATATAGTGCCTTGATGCCTTATTGTGGTCTTATGTAGGTGTCTGGCTTCTTTTACTGTCTTGCCTCAATAATAATATCGAATTTGGTATTTTTGCCATTTTCCAGAGTATTATTGCTTCTTTTTATAATCAAGATTCTATACTCTGGTGGTAGCG
>NZ_JAJBJB010000329.1 GCF_021811845.1 Candidatus Cyrtobacter zanobii
GAACAATGAGATGATGGCAATCTTAATAACGGTGATGGATGTAGTTCAGCTTGTATTGTTGAGTCAAATTTTAAGTGCACTGGTGGTTCATCAACAGCAAAAGATACATGCATTGCAATTTGTGGAGACGGACTAAGACTCAATACTGAACAATGCGATGACGGAAACATCATAAATGGAGATGGTTGAAGTTCGACATGACTAATTGAGGCTAAATATAGTTGATCTGGAGGTTCATCAAAGTCAAAAGATATTTGTGCAGCTATTTGTGGAGATGGATATAGACTACCTACAGAGCAGTGAGACGATGGAAATATCGCAAGCTTTGACGGATGAAATTCAACATGTGGTATTGAGATTCATTACGAATGTTCTGGTGGATCAGTATCCACC
>NZ_JAJBJB010000330.1 GCF_021811845.1 Candidatus Cyrtobacter zanobii
CAATGTTCAAGAGTTTGTCTGGACAACCTGTTCACCATCGTAAATAAAGTCGATAATGTCTGAGAAGGATGCTATGATGGTGTTATTGACGGTACTAAAGAAATTTATTGGGGTGTTACTGGAATCATAACTCAGCCTGTTCAAGGAGCCCAAAAAGAAGGCGCCTTTGGACTAGTCAAAGGAGTAGGAAAGGGTATTTGAGGATTTGCTGTTTGACCGATTACTGGTACTTTAAGGTGAGTTACATCAGTTAGCGAAGGAATCTCTAGTACTGCAGTCGCAATAAAAAGAGGAAAGTCTGAAAAATTGGGAAGATTTAGAGATCCTAGATACATCAATGTAAGATGTATCCTTGAACCTTACAATAAAGATTTTGCGAAAGCTGCCCAATAT
>NZ_JAJBJB010000019.1 GCF_021811845.1 Candidatus Cyrtobacter zanobii
ATATATACCGATGTGAGTGGAATATTTAGCGCAGATCCCAATAAAGTTTCTAATCCAATAAGAATAGATAGGCTTTCTTATAAGCATGCTTTACTGATGGCTTCCTCTGGGGCAAAGGTTCTGCATCCTAGAGCAATAGAGATTGCAATGAATCATAATATAGAAATTAATGTACTTTCAAGTTTTGAGGATAATAGCCCAATGAGTATAATAAATCAGAATAATATAATAGAAAAGGATTCTGTCTTAAGCATCAATAGTATAAAAGATGCAGTACTAATTAAAGTGCAAGATTTAGAGCCATATAGCAGTAAGCTGAATGAATTAATATCTATATTTCGGGATATTAGCGCTCAAAGCTTGCATGTATACGTGGATGCAAAGGGAAATAGGTCACTTGTTGCGCTATTAAGTAAGGATAATTATAGACAAATAGAGGCACACATAGAGGAATCATGCCACAAAATGATATTTGTAGTATGTGAAAATATATCATCCATTACGCTAACGTGCTCAAGCCTCAGCTCAACAACACTATTTGCTTCAGAGGCTGTGAAATGTTTAAAAGATATCAATATAGAGGTAACAGATATGATATCTTCAGATCTCACTCTCTCACTTATAATCAGCAAAGAAGACGAGTTGGCAGCAATTAACAGGCTTCATGATATGTTTATTAGTCCGAGCGTGATTTAAAAACCCTGTTAGTTTTTTCGATTCTGTAGTTTAACTCTGCCCCATATATGAAAATTATACTGCAAAAGTAAAAATACATTAAAGCAATAACAATTCCAGCTATACTGCCATATACCATATTGATTTGAGGGAAGTATTTTACGTAGTACCCAAATATATATGAAAACAATTCCCAGCCAATGAATACAATAATAGTTCCTGGTATCACATCTCTGAACCTCTGCCTTCTACATGGGATCCAATAAAACAGTGATGATGTGAGGGCGCACATGACGAACCAATAAAAAAATTGTTTCACTAGTATAAAATTCTCCCCGAATAGAGGAGGTTCATACTGGGATAAAGAAGCCACCTGCCCTTGGGTTGTAAAATAAAATTTTACTAGATACAGAGAATATGGAAGTAATGTTACCGCCAATAGTATTGCCGCTACTATTGTTGTGAACACGCCAAATTCCAGTACACTAAGGAGCCTAGTTACAATATAGCGTCGCTTGTCATGTGCTCTATACGCAGCGTTCAGCACGGTTTTGATTGCAAAGAAGATGGAAGATGCGGTCCATACCATGCTAAATAGGGCAAATGTTAGAAATTTGCTAGGTGGGCTGGAAATTATCTCCAATATGGCTGGCATAAGTGCATCTATAAATTGGTGTATGTCCTTTTCCAATAAAAAGCCTTTTATCAGTGAAATGATAACATCATTTATCTCCAGCTTAACTGCAGTATGGCTGACTATAATAATCAGTACCGCAAAAAAAGGGAATATAGTAAGTATAACGAGAAACGAGATATAGCCAGCTTGTTCAAAGCCATAATGTTTATTCAGATCCAGAGCTGCATCATAAAATATTTTCAAGAATTCTCTGATTCTCGGCATATGTCACAATTCAAAATCAAAATCAAGCTCAGTATCCTTGTGTGCAAAGGCAGCTTTGACAGTATTCACCATTAGCGATGCAACGGTCACCTGCCCAACGCCACCAGGTACTGGTGTAATATACGCAGCAACATTCTTGACGGCTTGCAAATCTACATCACCCACAATTGATCCGTCAACTCTAGAAATGCCAACATCTACAACGAATGCACCAGGCTTGACGCAATGCTCTTTGATCAGATATGGAGAACCTGTTGCAGATATTAGTATGTCTGCAAGCCTACATTCCTCTTCTATGTTCAATGATTGCGAGTGCAGAACAGTGACCGTACATCCTTCTTTTATAAGAAGGATGCTAAGTGGCAGGCCAACGACTAATGACCTACCAACCATAACAACCTTTTTACCAGAAATATCTTTGCCAAGAATTTTCTTGATCAAGAGAAGTACGCCCTGAGGTGTGCACGGCAAGAAGCAATCCTGCCCACTTATCATCAAACCAGAATTATACGTGCTAAAACCATCTACGTCCTTTTGTGGCATCACTGTATCTAAAAGAATTCTTGGATTGATTTTTGAGGGTACTGGTAGCTGTACTATAATTCCATCAACATTCGTGTCCAGATTAAGCGACTCTATACAATCTACAACAAGCTCTTGGCTTACTTCTTTTTCAAAATGGTTTACTTCCACAGATATACCAACCTCCTCTGCTCTTTTTGTTTTATTTTTGATATAAATACTACTCGAGTCATTATTACCAATAAATATAACGTTTAGCTTTGGTCTTCTTTTATATTCGGCAAAGAATCTCAGTGATGCACGCTTCACATCCTCTAACAAAATCTTTGCATACCTCTTGCCATCAATAATCTTGCATACCATGTTTTTTGACTTTTATCTAATAATACAAATATCTTCTGGAAAAAGATATACTCACAACCGCCAAGAGCTAATACCAGATATAATTTTTATGGCAAGTTCTTAATGAATACAGGCACCATATCTTATTGTTTAGTAAGATGATAGTAAATGCAAATTAACTCTTCCATATAGATAAAATACTATGGCTAACATAATAAGCCACTTAAAATCTGCGTGACGGAGCTAATTATTAAGATACCAAATTATAATGCTTGTTTTTCATAGCATTAGCAGTTTAATAGCAGTGGGTCTTTTGCGTTTCATCACTCCAGCTTACCATAATTTATACGACTAATTGACACATAAATTACTTTATGATTTAATTCCCTGTCCTCGAGTAGTTTTTTTTTCTATTAAGTGTCAAAAAGAGTAAATCGTAAATTTAAAATTAGTAGAAGGTTGGGTGAGGCAATATGGGGTTCCCAGAAGGATCCAGTTGTTTCAAGAAATTCGCCTCCTGGTCAGCATGGTACTTCTGGATATAAGAAGCCTACTGATTATGGCATTCAGCTCAGCGCTAAGCAGAAACTGAAAAAGTACTATGGCGATATAACTGAGAAGCAGTTTAGGAATATATATAAAAATGCCTCTAGGAAGCGCGGTGATACTGCACAGAACATGATAGGTATGCTGGAGTCTCGTTTAGATGCTTTTATCTATAGAATGGGGGTAGTGAGTACTGTATTTGCGGCTCGGCAATTCATTAATCATAAACACGTTATGGTGAATGGTAAAAAAGTGAATATAGCCAGTTATAGGTTGAGTGTTGGGGACGTTGTCTCTGTTGTAGAGAAGGCCAGGTCATTTTCTGTAGTGCAGCAAAGTGTAGAGTCATCTGGGTCACGTCCAGATTATGTGCAGTTTGATAAAGACGCAATGAGCGCAACTTATGTTAGGGTTCCAGCACTCTCTGATGTACCTTATCCTGTTGTGATGCAACCAAATTTAGTGGTCGAATTCTATTCAAGATAGGATGCCTGCTGAGTGTGTTTTGCTGTTCCCGGGTCAGGGCTCTCAGTTCGTTGGAATGGGCAAGTTCCTTTTTGATAACTTTTCTGTTTCGAGGGACGTGTTTTCCCATGTTGATGAAGTATTAGGCAGGAAGCTTTCTAGCTTAATATTTGATGGAGCAATTGAAGAATTGACACTGACCGTGAATACACAGCCTGCCATAATGGCCGTTTCTGTTGCTGCATATGTTGCATTAATACAAGAAGTTGCGATAAGGCCACGAGCCTCTGCTGGGCATTCGTTAGGCGAATATAGTGCCCTTGTTGCTTCTGGTTCTTTGGGTTTAGCAGAGGCGGCGGCGCTTTTATCTCAAAGGGGGCGCGCTATACAAGAGGCGGCGCATGATGGCGCAATGGCAGCATTACTTGGTATCTCTGATATTGCTCATGTTGAGGCTTTATGCGAGTCCGTTTCTGGTATATGTCAGATTGCAAATGATAACGGCGCTGGTCAATTTGTTATTAGCGGCACAACTTCTGCCATTAAGGAAGCCATAGAGATTTCAGGGCGTTATGGTGTTAAGAGGGCTATTGCTCTCAACGTTAGCGCGCCGTTTCACTGTTCTATTATTGCAAGCGCGGCAGAGAGAATGAAGCCGTATTTAAGGCAAACTACCTTCCTAAAACCAAGCTTTGATGTGATAGCAAACTATGACCTTAGTTTGCACCAGGGTGGTGAGCAGACTGCTACATTACTACAAAAACAAATACCTAATAGGGTGAGGTGGAGGGAGACAATGGATATATGCATGGATATGCAGGGGTGCCTCTTTCTAGAGCTAGGCCCTGGAAATGTGTTGAGCAATATAGCAAAGCGTATGGGATATTCTAATGTTGCTAATTTTTCCTCTATGGATGAATTTTCTTATGTTGTAAAAAGCATTAACTCAGCATCCAGCTAAAGCCCAGCGTCTGATTTTATTTTAGCGCGCATAAACTGCAGTAAGTCTTCCATACCGTATATGCCTGGGCTGCTTACCTTAGACATAAATAGAGTCGCATCTAGGGCCCCTCTTGCGTATATGGATCTGTCAAATGCCTCATGTACTAGTGATATTTTTTCAGATAGCCCGTGCATGCTTACCTCGTGTCTTCCAATTGTGGCACCGCCTCTAACTGAGCTTATATGAATTTCGCTCTCATCTCTTCTTGGCGCATTATGTTTGATGGAATAGCCTGTAATACCGCTAATCATCTTTGCAAGATTAAGTGCTGTGCCAGACGGCGCATCTAATTTCGCTCTATGATGATGTTCTAATATATTGATATCAAAGGGTTGGGTAGTTATTAGGGCTTTCATAGCCGTTTGCACCAATGTTGAAAATACGTACATACCAACTGACATGTTGGGAGAAATGAATATAGGTATTTGTCGCGCATATTCATTGATTTCTTGTAAATTAGAATCTGAAAATCCTGTGGTACCTACTATTATTTTTTTATTGTACAGCGCTGATATATTGATGATTTTCAGCGCATATGATGCCGATGTAAAGTCGATCACTATATCAGATTGCCTAATACCTTCATGAACATCGCTAGTCATAGCAACATCCTGTTTTGATGAGATTAGCGCGTGGACCCGAATCAGATCGTTGTATGGATTATCGCATGAATCAAGAACGCCTAATATAGCAGAGCCCATTTTACCAGCGGCCCCAGTAATCGCAATTTTTATCACTAGATAATCAGAGAGGCTAAAACAGCAATGTGGTATACCTTGTGTTGCCGTCAGTCAAGTTATTATTGCAGATTTGTGATTGCGAGGAAATATTTTATGATATCTATATAGAAGGTTAATTTGCTATATAATAGATTGCTAGTATACTAACTACCTATGGTGGCATGGTAGATTAATTATATATTTAATACAGATATCTATCTGTTTTTTGAGATATTTTTGTTTTTTTACTATGCAAGTAGTGGTATTAGTGCTACATTAGGCCAATAGAAGCGTATGTTATTTCGATAATTTTGAAGTAATAGTGCTTGAGCATATATGCTCGTAAAATTTTTTATATAATTTTATATAATATTTAAACAATATGTCATCATTGTTAGAGAAAGAGAAGGATTTGTATACAGCAATTCTGACACTCAAAACGCAAGAAGATTGTGCTGCATTTTTTAGAGATTTGTGCACCCCTTCTGAAATACGTTCTATGCGTGAAAGATGGTTAGTTGCACAGCTGCTATACAAAGGCGATATGTCGTATAGACAGATACACGAAGAAACAAAAGTAAGCATCGCAACAATAACAAGAGTAGCAAGGTTCTTGTTTCACGAAGATTATTCAGGTTATAGATTGCTACTGAAGGCAATATCAGACAAGGGGCAGTAGTCTCCGTATGGCATTCTCAAGTGAGTATTTGATGCTATCTAGTGCTCACTTGATGATGCTAAACCGAGTAAATCAAATTATATATGTGCGCCACTCCTAAAAAATAGATAAAGACAAAATAAAGGTACGAGTAGTACTTTTTCTGTCCGTCAACCAAACTTAATGCAAACACAACACAGCCATATATGTAGTGTAGCCATAATGCACTGATGAGCGCTATTTGCGCGTACTTTGTATTTTTCTTTCTTGCTAGAACTATGGCAAGTGATGAGCCTATAGCGAAATTTGATAATGGATATAGTATTGTGCCTTGTATGAGCGTAAACATGATTAAGCATAAAATTACTATAGACGCCGTTATTTCAATATAAATTGAATCATTGAGTATTAAGGTAAAAATGTGCAAAAGAAAGGCGCATGAAAGTAATAGTAATATTAAAAATGGTTCTGTTAAACCAAAGAGCGCATAGAGTACAACGCTTGTAATGCCAGTGAGCACCTCCAGCGCAACATACTCTAACGGTACTTTGCTACCACAATATCTGCAAATGCCTCGATTAATTAAGAAGCCTATGATTGGTAAAACCTCAAACCACCTTAATGGATGGCGGCATTTACTACAAAACGGCTTATTATGGTTGTTATTGAATGCAAAAATGCTTATTTGTCTTGGTATTCTATATAAGATAGTTGTGCTGATATTACCAACAACTATACCTAAAATGGCTATGAATGCGTAGGTGAGCAAGGTATTAATATATAAATGCACTATTTATAGTATATTTATATACCTTATGCTATATCAAATAGAATGTTGTGTAGTTTATTAATTAGGGTTTAAAGCTTATATATACCATTTTGTATGAGGCGGTTGATACACTCTTGGATAGCCTAATATTAAGATCTGGGCTAGCGTTTGTGACTTCCTTTGTGTTTTGTATGTTGCTTTTCCCTAAAACCATTAGATATCTTAGAAGCATTCAGTTAATGGGGCAACCAATCAGAGAAGATGGCCCGCAATCACATACAAAAAAATCTGGCACACCCACTATGGGTGGTCTATTAATTATTGCTTCCATACTGTTTTCATCTATTATTTGGGCAAATTTGGCTAATATGTACATATTGGTAGCTATATTTGTGACACTGAGCATGGGCTGTCTTGGTTTTGTAGATGATTATAAGAAGATTAAATATAAAAATAGTAAAGGGATTTCAGCGAAGATGAAGTTACTATGGCAGGTTATCACAACTATTGTTGCTGCAGTGTCCATTATTCTGCTCACACCGGAATCTTTAAATAATACATTGGTGTTTGTGCCTTTTGTCTGTCCTAACGGCATAGCGATAGGGACATTATTATACTTAATTTTTGCATTTTTTGTTATCACTGGGTCTTCTAATGCTGTGAATCTGACAGATGGATTAGATGGGCTTGCGACTGCGCCAATAATCAGTACAACAGCATGTCTTGCTGTAATTTCATATATAACGAGCAATGTTTTGTTTTCTGATTATTTAAATGTGCAGTACATACAAGGCAGTGAGGAACTTTTTATTTATTGTGGTAGTATAATAGGTGCAAGCATTGCGTTTTTATGGTATAATGCGAACCCAGCTAGAGTATTTATGGGCGATGTTGGGAGCCTTGCTTTAGGTGGAGCACTCGGAAGTGTTGCGTTAATTGTGAAGCAGGAGTTTATATTTGGCATTGCTGGGTCTGTGTTTGTACTTGAGGCCGCTTCTGTGATCATTCAGGTATTGTATTACAAAAGAACCAAAAAGAGGTTCTTTAGAATGGCCCCCATACATCATCATTTTGAGCAAATGGGATATTCAGAAAACTTGATTGTAGTAAGATTTTGGATTGTATCGTTTATCTCTTGTGCTGTAGCCATAATGGTACTGAGGGTAGGGTATTGATATGATAAAATTGGATTTTTTGAAGAATGAGTTAGTATTTGTGATGGGGCTCGGCAGGACTGGTATTTCTGCCATAGAATCGCTGCTCATATCTGGCGCAAATGTGATAGCATATTCAGATAATCAAGATGAAATGGTGAATGTAGAGCAGCGCTTTTTATTGCAAAAGGGGTTATCATTCCATTTTCCTTCTGAGGAAGAGTGGATGTCCATATCAATTATGGTTCTTAGCCCAGGGTTACCCAAGAATCATAAGGTTTTCTCTATGTGCAATCTATATAAAGTGGTACCAATGTCTGACACAGAGCTGCTGCAGATCGCAAATCCAAACGCTAAGTATATAGGTGTAACTGGTACAAATGGTAAATCCACCACTACCGCGTTAATACATCATGTTCTATCCGAAAATGGTATCAAGTCGCAAATGGGGGGCAATATAGGTATATCCGCGCTTTCATTAGAGAATGCCACAAGTGCTGACGAATTTTATGTATTAGAGCTTTCTTCATTTCAGCTTGAGTGGTTCCATAAGATGCATTTTAATATAGCAATTTGCTTATTAATTACACCTGATCACATTGATTTTCATGGTACTTTCTCTGATTATGTAAATGCGAAGGCTAAAATATTTGACAATCAATCACAGGGTGATGTTGCTATAATTTCAGTAGATAATAATACGAATCTAAGATTATATGGACTTTTAGATAGAAGAGAAAATGATGTGTTAAAAGTACAGGTTTCTACAGAATACAGATTAAACGAAGGTGTCAGTATCATAGATGGTAAGTTATATAGGTCCATTGGGAGTGATTCTGATATATATGATTGTATTAGCCCACGCTCACTTCAAGGGAGTCATAATGCTCAAAACATGGCATCTGTTTTCTCTGCATGTGCAGCAATAGGCATAAAACCTGAAAATATACTAAAATCTTTTCAGACTTTTCAAAGCTTGCCGCATAGAATGGAACATTTTTTCAAATTAGATAGTGGGCTTGAATTTGTCAATGATAGCAAGGCAACTAATGCAGTTTCCACTTACTATGCACTTGAAAGCTATGATGAGATTTATTGGATAGCTGGCGGCAGGTCAAAGGATGGTGGTATCAAGGTATTAATACCACTTTTTCAAAAAATTAATCATGCATTCTTGATAGGAGAGTCTGCTAAAGAGTTTGCTGTGATTTTAGAAAAGAACGAAGTACCGTATACAATTGCAGAAACTTTGGAAAATGCAGTAACCATTATTAGGGAATTAAACCCACAGAATGGAGTTGTGCTTCTTTCTCCTAGTTGCGCATCTTTCGATCAATGGAAAAATTTTGAAGAAAGGGGTAATACATTTAAGCGATTGGTATTAGATAAGTGGTCAAAATGAGTACGCCAAGATTGGATTCTGAGATATCAACAGAGCTGAAAGAGATAGACAAGATTATTGCCCGCGATTTTAGGCCAAAGACTCTTGATGCATTTATTGGTCAGGCTGCTATTAAACAAAATCTAAAGATATTTATAGAAGCTGCAAAAGCTAGAAATGAGACGCTGGATCACATTCTATTTTATGGCCCACCAGGTTTAGGAAAGACAACACTTGCGCAGATTATTTCACATGAGATGTGCAGTGAGATTAGGGTAACCTCTGCGCCAATGTTATCGAAGGTTGGGGATCTGGCATCTATTCTCACTAACCTTGGCCACAATGATATACTCTTCATAGATGAGATACATAGATTAAATTCCTCCGTGGAGGAAATTTTATATTCGGCGATGGAAGATAGGAGCATAGATATAATAATAGGAGAAGGGCAGGCAGCGCGCACAGTGAAAATTACACTTAATCCATTTACTTTAGTAGGAGCCACAACAAGGCTTGGCCTTTTGAGTAATCCGCTTCGGGATCGATTCGGCATTCCAGTTAAATTATCGTTTTACACACAGGAAGAGTTACAGTTAATTGTGGAGAGGATAGCAAGCATTACTGGTAAATCTATAGATTTTGATGCATCGTATAAAGTAGCTAGGTGCGCAAGGGGCACGCCTAGAATAGCGATTAGGCTATTTAAGAGGATTAGGGATTTTAGTGAGCATTATAACGGGCTTGATGGAAAAATAGATTTGGCCATTGTGAAAAGCTCGTTAGATGCATTAAAAATAGATGACATTGGCCTTGATTTATCTGACTATCTATATCTTAAATATATAATGCAATCACATCAAGGAGGGCCTGTTGGAATAGAGACAATAGCTGCTGCGCTTTCAGAAGATAAGGAAGCTATAGAGGATTTTATAGAGCCATATTTAATGCAAGTCGGTTTTATTTCTAGAACTCCGAGGGGGAGGGTTGTGACAAATAAATGTTTGGATTACATTGAGAATATTAAGTTGTTATAGTATGATGACTTATCAAAAATTTTAATTTTTTGCGTTAGTGCTAAGAGATGGCTACGTCTATAATTTGCAAAAGTTGTTCTTCTGAATTTTACGTGGATGAGCTTGATATTACAGCAGCTGGTAGGTTTGTGAGGTGCTCTGTTTGTGAATATGAGTGGCTCGCCTCACCAGCAGATCTACGAATTGTGGATAATAGCGCGGCGTACTGTGAAGATGAGCAAGGTCAACCTCATGTTCGGTTCGTTTATAAAGCGCTCATCGCACTAGGTGTGGTATTATGTGCAGTTGGGGCATATTATGCATCTAGCTTAGATTTTAGGCTGTGGGTTGATTCCCATTTATTTAAGGCAGATTCTGTATACAGCGGTATTGCGCTTGAAGATATGCACTACCATATAGAGGAGATTGGTGATGTGAGTGGCGATTCAAGAACTAGGTGGCTTTCTGTTACGCTTAATTTTCACAATAATTCTGCTACTGTAAAAATTTTAGAGAACATAGAAATTAAGGGGCTAAGCATAGGTAAGAGAGAAATTCTGTCTAATATATTTAATCCTGGAGAGAGTATAGTGGCAAAAGGTAGGTTAAAACTCACTTTAAGAATACCAGTGAATGGTGAAACTGTTCCATCATATATTAAGATCAAGCATAATGCTGGCAAATCTCATGCAGATGAGGGCCATATTACAGCCATATCGTTTGATAACAAGCACCTGCGATGTCCACATAGTTAGAGGGGACTAGCTCACTATATAGTCACTATTCCTTGTCATCTCAAACTTAGTGACTATATACCTATCTTATAACCACCAAGTTTATTGAATTCTGTATAAGCCTCATCTATGAAGTGCCAATTAAGAACAGCACTATGTAGAAATGTTTCTTCCATTTTTAATAAAACTACAAGCGGCTGCTCTTCAGTAAAATTTTTCATTAAAATGCTAGCATCATCCATGATAGCACCGTACAGCGACTTCATTTTGTGCATCTTCATGATCTCACCATCACTGCGATTTACAGGTCCTTCGCCATTACTTGCATAGATATGAGTAAATAACTCTATGATCTCGGTATTTGTCATAAAATATGGTAACACGGCAGCTATAAAGACTGGTGTACTATTCATAATTGCATTCACTGTTATAAAATTAGAATACGAGACAAGATTTTCTGTATTGCCTAATTGAGTAGTGGATTGAAAACACGTATCATTCAATTTTTCGTATAAAGATTTTTCAAACATCAAGGATTCTAGGCTTTTTTTAAGAAGTGATAACGAGTGCGTTTCTATGCTGCCAGCTTTGGATATAGCGACCTCAAATGCAGATATGAATTCAGAGATCAGACATAGTTTTTTATATATATAGAAACTTAGCGCAAATCGATCTGCCCGTATGCCACTGTGCATTGGATGCTCAGTAGCACTGACATGTAGTGGCGTGACTTTATGCCATAATCTCACTAGAAAGCTCATATATAACAACTACTGTAACTAGAAACCACGCAATATGCTCAACTTATTAGGGTGATATAAGGCTTTTATTTGTATTTGTAAATAACAATACCTCTATATATTTTACAGAATTATGTACAAAGGAAGATTATATCATTCATTATTCTATTTCAATATATTAATCTAACCTATTGATATCATGCTCTATAAGCGCTTCAACTGCCAATGCAAGCTCATTCGCACATATATTATCTAATTGTATAATATAGCAAAATTCTTCCAGCTTTGCTTATATGAGATATACCATGCCGTATATTTTAGTACAGTTGTTTTGAATAGTAAGGTAGCTTTGTATACGGCTAGCTATGTTTGCAATATTTTAGAATGATCTGCTGTATTTCGGTGATTATTGATAATGTGTTGCATAATTTGTATGTACCAACAAATGCAAGCATGCATACTTTTTATACTACTGCAAAGCATGTTTTGAATATTTTATGCGGCCCATGAGAAAATCGAATTGAGTAACTTGTGCCTTTTTGCTAAAACTCTAGGCCTTAATCCTTTCGTTAGATTTACATGTTCATAACATTTGAGGGGTGTGAGGGTAGTGGCAAGACTACTCAATCATCTTTATTAAAAGATTTTTTGATAACGCTGGGTATTAAGTGTGTTTTAACTAAGGAGCCTGGTGGGACAAAACTTGCAAATAGAGTGCGTGCAATTTTGTTAGAGGATGAGGTTGCAGATCCTACTGTTGAATTCTTATTATTGTGCGCGGCACGTAGAGATCATGTTCGTAATCTTATACGACCTTCTTTAAACTCTGGTTCATATGTTATTTGTGATAGGTTTTTAGATTCATCATTAGTGTATCAAGGTTATGCAAAGGGTATGGATATAGATACGATGATCAGTTTACATAAGGCATATGTCACAGATATAGAACCAGATCTAACCTTCATCTTAGATCTAAAACCAGAGCACGTACTCAAAAGGATTGGTTCCAGAAGCGATGCGAATCACTATGATAGAATGCCGCTTCAATTTCATCAAACCATATGTAATGGATTTATATATCTTGCTGAGATATTTCATAAAAGAGTTATAATTCTAGATGCGAATGTTGAAGAAGATGTGCTGTGTTTACAGATACAAAATATAGTTTCTAAGCTGATGGTATAGAAGTTAGAACAGTATTCCATAATAATTACTCAGAGCAGTTAATGCTACTTGTTTTTGTAACCGATATGACCCTATCTATTCCATGTATATCTTTATATGTATCTAAGATTTCTAAATTATGTGCTACAAAGATATCTAGTACATCTTTCATTTGACCAAACCCTATTTCAAATAGTCCAACACCGCCACTTTTTAAAAATGTAGCAAGGTGTGCTGCTATTTTTCTATAACATGTCAGCCCATCTGCAAAATCTGTGAGTGCAAGCGTTGGCTCAAAATCCTTCACTTCTGCGCCAGTCTTAATTAGATCATCGGCATTTATATATGGTGGGTTCGATACTATGATATCAAACTTGCCAGAGACATCTGAGAACCAGTTACTCTGCTTTAGTATAACTCTATTCATTAATCCAAGATTTTGAGCATTCTTTTTCGCAACCTCTAGTGCCTTTTCACATAAATCTACACCAACGCCTGTGCTATTAGTATACATAGACAGTATGCTTAATATAATACACCCACTTCCAGTACCAAGATCTAGGACGGCCAATTTAGCAAGCTTATCAGGAAATATAGCAAGCGCAGCCTCAATGATGACTTCTGTTTCATGCCTAGGTATTAATGTATGCCGATTGACGTAAAACTCGATCGACCAAAATTCTCTAGTGGAAGTTATATATGAAATTGGTTCATTGGATAATCTTCTATTGAGGTTAAGTATACATAGCTTGATCTGAGGATATTGTAACTCCATATCCCAGTTGCTGAGTACGTCTTCAGTGCATTTAAGGCTAAGTGAATGCCTAATTAGATGCATTGCATCGCTTTGTGGCGAGTTGGAAGCTACACGCAGCCTGCGCTGCAGCCATGCATATAAAGACGCAACAGAAGTCATATAAAGCCTTTAAGATTTTTATGCAGTTAGCTCGATCTTCTATAATCATCTTTCATAACAACATGACTAACGACTTTAGTAATTCCTGAAACGCGACTGATGGCGTTCAACACTTTATCGAGTTCTGCCTTATTTTCTGAGATCCCTATGATATATGCTGTATCCCCCTCTACATCGGCTGCATAGTTAGAGGATGATATGCCCCTACTCAGCAAGAGGATACTTTTTATTTTTGAAAATTTATATAATTCTGCGGCCCTTTTTTGTGGATCTTCCACTTCCTTCGTGATTAGCTCATTGATCACCTCTTTCACACCGCTTACAGACCAAACGGTCTTGACTATGTCCTTGATCTGCCTCTCATCCTTTAAGGCACCAACAAGCATCACCCTACCCTCTATTACAAGCACCCTGATTTTCATGAATATATCACGAAAGCCTTTTTGCATAAACGTAGTGGTAATTTTTGAATAAATGATCGTATCATCCACCATGCTGCCCGCAGAGCGTTTATCTTTATATGCAAGGACAGCAATTGTAACCCCAGTTCCAGCTGCTATAGTTAGTGCGCATGAAGACAGCCCAAGCGCCACAACTGCTATACATACAACCCTAAGAAGCCTTTCTGCTGAAATCATCAACATTCATGATTAAGTAACTACAGTTTAAACAGCATCAGGCTAAAGAGCCAACAACACACCCCGCACTAACACCCGCCCTTAATAATACTAGTTATAATCTGTCTATCAAGCTTTATTGTTCATGATATAAGAAATATTCATTTCATAAACATATACATTATTAATATATTCCTATCCCTGAAAAATATTATTCTAAAAATAAATATGGGGATTGTTACATAGGTATGGATATAATGATTTGATGACAGTATGAAATGTAAACACTGCGCAGGAATAGAATATGTGAAAGATGTAAAAGGCAAACATAAATGCAAAATTTGTTTAAAAGTTTTTAGTGATGGAGACAGAAGGTCTGGATACTCAGAAGAAAAATAAGTAAGGGTGGTAAAATGGTCTCAGGAGAATGTAGGCATAAGAAGTATAGAGAGAATGGAGGGTGTTCCTGCGCCAACTATTTTAAGATGGATAAAGAAATTTGCTAAGATTTTAAGGGGCAGAATTTCCCAAGATATGCAAGAAAATGAAGTGGTTAATGTACAAATTATGGAAATAGATGAGCTATACAGCTACTGTAAAAAAAAAACAAAAGAAAGTATATATCTGGCTTGTTGTAGATAGAGATAGAAATAAGTTGCTGGATTTTATAGTAACAGAGAGTAAAGATTTTAATGATTATCTGCCTTTAGCACTGCAATTACAAGAGAGGTATAAAATAGAGATAGTAGCGACTGATAACAATCTATAGAAGGTTCCTTATAGGCAACAGACATACAAAAGCAGAAACTTGTTTAGTGGAGTCTTATAATGCTTTATTAAGAAATTATTTAGCTAGATTTAACAGAAAGACCAAGCGTTACTCTAAGGCCATTCATAGGGATTCTATACTGCTATTATTCAATAAGTTAGGCAAATTACTGACCCCATCTATACTTGCGTAACAATACCAATGTGCCTGTGTAGGTATGCGGCCTATAATATTAGTTGTATCTGATAAAAGTTTGGTATGTGTTAATCTATTATGAGTTGATATTGAGGTAAATATAGTCAATCATTGATATATAGTTTTGGTAATAAAAATGCAAACTTCTAAAGCTAAAGGTGTTGCTCCTGTTAATCCTGCGCGTTCATCCAGTGGTCGTGCCTCATCTTATGTTGGTAGCGGGCAGCCAGAAAAGCTTGTGATAAATACAGCTGAGTTTATTGATAATGAGGAGATGAAGACAGGAGTTGCGTCTAGGTCTAGTAGTGGTGTTAGTAGTGCTTCATCTTATGTTGGTAGTGGACAGCCAGAAAAGTCTGCGTTTATTAATGAGGAGCCAGCAGTATTGGTGATAGGTGAAGGAGTTAATGAGTGGCTGAACAATAGACCTGCTGCGTAAGTATGAATTTTGTTAAAATATGTATAAAAGGTATGGAGACTTACTGATCAAAGAGGATCTCCATGTCCCTAAGATACACCAAGATACGCAGAAATCCCAAGACATTTC
>NZ_JAJBJB010000020.1 GCF_021811845.1 Candidatus Cyrtobacter zanobii
CGCTCATAGAGAATTTAATTGTGGCTTTCCAAGTCTCCATTTGCTCACCAGTGGAGGATATTTCTTTTACATTAAATCGTACTGTTGCATAATCAGGTCTTTTAACGTTTTGTGCAAAAGATATATCAATATTCTCTATAACTCTCTCTATATTATATCCATATTTGAGAATTGGGCTTTCAATGTTTGTTGTAGGATTAAGGTAATTGATATATTGATCGAATACTTTTCTGGAGGAGTTTCTCCTTATAGCCATAATTTTATCCCCCCTTTCAGATGCTGATAGAAACCCGTATTTATATTCTTCTCTATTAGTAATATATTTTTGTATTAGATATCTTGATACAGAAATATTAATATCTTCACCTTTGCTTGCTATATTCTTGATGTTTGTGTAATAATTAATCTGATCGCTGGCATATACTGCAATTGGCATTTTGTGCTGTGTGCTGTCTACTGTAATTTCCTCAAGTGCGGCAGTCACGCAGATTATGACCACAATACACATCATAATTGAATATATAAGCTGCACGCCTACAGATTGATATTTGGTTACGTACCAATTTCTTGCTTTTACAAAATAAGAATCCATGCAGTTTAATAAATAACCTTTATAATTTAATATTATGCAATGTTCGTCTGGTTTTCAAATTAAAACATGTGATTTAATCATAAATTAGAGTTATATTGGCGGTGATGCATATTATTTGGGATTTTATATGGTTGATTTGAAAAAGGTACTTCGCTCTACTGCGATATACTTAACGGAGGATGAGCTGTTGATCATGGAGAAAAGTATCGCCCGTATAGAGGGCTTTGTTGCAGAATTAAGAGGTGTGCAGGTGGGGGGTTTGGAGCCACTGATAAATCCCTCGTCTCATATAATGGAGATGCGTAAGGATTGTGTGGTGCGCAGCGCAGAGGCTGCACTAGATAATGCGCCTGATTTTAAGCATGGTTACATATGTGTTCCAAAGGTTAACATAGCAAATTAAACCTGTTCATTCATGCTTTAATGCTATATATAGTCGGCCATAGTTACAGTATAGTTTATTGGTTTCATAATGAGTATAAAGGATATTATAAAATCCAGAGAGCAGGCAGAAGATCAAGTGAATGATAAAGTAGAGGATACTGTCAGTAAGGAGCTGCAAGATCAGATTTTGAAGCTGAAGGAATCGCTGCTGAGGCAGGTCGCTGATAATGAAAACTTGGCAAAAAGATCGCAAAGGCAGATCCAGGAAGCAAGGGATTATGCGATAGCAGGGTTTGCTGGTGATATGGTGGAAGTGTTTGAGAATTTTCATAGAGCCTCTTCTGTAGAGCTTGATGATGTATCTAATATGAAAGCGGGGCTTGAAATGATCAAAAAAATAATGGGGGATTCGTTGGCAAAGCATGGTGTGGAGCGGGTTTTTCCGTTAGATGAGGAATTTAACCACGAATACCATCAGGCTATTAAACAGGTTAGCGATGATTCAAAGCCTAATAATCGTATTGTAGAGGTTGTGCAGGCTGGCTATAAAATTAAGAATAGATTGATTAAGCCTGCGATTGTGTGTGTTAATATCGTTAATGGCAATAATACCTGATTCAATAGAAGGGTTTGTGGATTTAGTATCTAAACTCCCTGGGCTTGGCAGGCGCTCTGCCAGGAGGATAGTGTTGCATATGCTGTCTAATAGAAGTGAGATGGCGAAGTTTGGCCACTCTGTATTAAAAGCTGCTCAGGAGATGCTTGTGTGCATTTGTGGTAATATAGATTTATCATCGCCATGTAAAATCTGTACTGATGAAAGGAGGGATAGGTCGACAATATGTGTTGTCAAGGATGTTTCTGATATATGGGCGATGGAAAGAAACCACATATACAATGGTCTGTATCATGCAATTGGTGGGGTTTTGAATATATCGGAAGGCAAAACTCCAGCAACTTTGAATATATATTCAATCAAAAATAGGATTAAGGAGAATAATGTTTCCGAAGTCATATTGGCTCTAGATGGAACTTTAAATGGCGAGAGTACGGCTCATTATATATGGCAGACCGTATCTGATACTAATGTTAAGATCACAAGACTAGCGCACGGCATGCCAGTTGGTGGTGAGCTTGATTATATGGATGATGGTACAATATCAATTGCAATGAGGATGAGGTACAACATGAAGCAGTAGGTGATTACATGGCGACTAACCCAAGTTATAAAATTTTTGCTTTGATGTTCTTAATGCTATATACCATGGCTTGTGCGATTCTTATTCTAAACTAAATGCTAGCGTACTCGAAGTTTTCTTTAGCTAACTCTAGCATAGATAGTATTGTTTTCATGCTACATGGATATGGTTCTAATAAGAATGATTTGATATCTATAGCGCCTGATTTGGCCCAGTACGTGCCTAATTCACTATTTATTTCGCCAAATGCGCCTGAAGAATTTGAGGGTGGTTTTCGCGATGCATATCAATGGTTTAGTCTTGCGGATAGGGATGAAGTGCGGATGTATAACTGCCTATGTTCAAATTTTGTTATATTAGATCAGTTCATAGAAGGGTGTTTAGCTAGATATAATGTGGATATTGGTAGGGTCGCAATTTTTGGTTTTTCCCAGGGTGGTATGGTGAGCCTTCATTATGCACTTGAAAAGAGCCCTAGGATATCATGTGTGATATGTAATTCTGGTATGCTAATTGTGCCTGATGCATCAGTGCGTGTTTCAAGGCCCGATGTCTTGCTGATTCATGGTGATCAGGACCAGGTTGTGCCGTTTTCTGCAATGAGGTTTTCTAAGAATGCTCTTGAGCGGCTTGGTGTACAAGTGCAGTGTCATACCGCAGAAGGATTAACTCATGGCATAGATCAGGGTTGTATAGGTGCCGCTGGTAATTTTCTAAGTAGTCATTTTAGTGTTAAAAAGGGGTAGTAAGATAGGGTCTTGGTGGTGGTCCATTGATTCTGTGACATTTCTAATCATATTTTCTTTGATGATAATAAGCTTGTTGCTTGTTGGCTCTGCTGGTCCTGCTGTTGCCGCTAGGATAGGCGCTACTAAGTTTCACTTTTTTCAAAGGCATATAGTGTTTATTTGCCTGTCATTAATGTTAATAATTATAATATCCTGCTTTGGTAGGCAGGCGGTGAAAATATTATCCATATGTGGATTTTTTATAATATTATGTGCGCTAATTTTATTGCTATATTTTGGAAATGAGGTGAAGGGTGCAAAGAGGTGGTTTAGTATTATGGGGTTTGCGCTTCAGCCATCCGAATTTTTGAAGCCATTTTATGCCGTGACCATTGGTTCTATTCTTTCCAAGGAATATAAAGAAAGGTTTCTTTTTTGTATTATTGCGCATATTATTGTTAGCTCACTTCTTATGTTGCAGCCAGATTTTGGCGCAACCATGACTATCTCAATAGTTGTTGGTATTCAATTATTTATTTCCGAGATTCCGATGCGATGGATTTTTTGCATAATCTTTTTTATAGGATTTGTAATTTTGATAGCATATAACTTAATGCCACATGTTGCATCAAGGATTAATCACTTTTTGTATCCTGAGCATGCAGAGAACTATCAGGTGACAAAGTCTTTGCAATCATTTGAATCTGGCGGATTATTAGGAAGAGGGCCTGGTGAGGGTATTGTAAAATATTCACTACCTGATGCACATACGGATTTTATTTTTGCCGTGGCCGCAGAGGAATTGGGTGCAATTTTTTGTGTGCTATTGCTGCTACTATTTCTCATTGTGTTTATAAGAGGTGTGCTAATAAGCACAAAAATTAACGACAGATTCGTGCTTTATGCAACTGTTGGGTTGTTATCATACCTTATGATTCAGTCAATATTTAATTCTGGTGTCTCAATGGATTTATTTCCAACAAAGGGCATGACACTCCCGTTTATCAGCTATGGCGGTTCATCGATCATATCGTTTTCTATTGCAATAGGAATATACCTTTCCATAACAAAAAAATCCTACCTACCTGGGCGCTTTGCAGGCTAAGTACAGTCTTGAGATACTTTATAGCTATAAAGAGAAAGCGAAGCGTAGCCAAACTGAGCACTAAAACACAATAGCTATAGAAGAGGCAACAGAATTTGAGACAATTTCTAAGGCGCAAATAGGGGCAATCTGGCATAGATCCGCGCACATATTTCTCAATCTACTCTGCCTCTGCTATAAAACTTCATTTATATGTTAGCAGTGTGCTATGCATGTATAATTTCAAAAATAGCATCTATACAAGATTCTATATCAAGGAGTGGGTTAGAGTCTTTGCTGCATGCGTAACTTTCGTACGTATGCTGCGCAGGGCCGTTTGTTTCAGAGATAGGGTATGTGAATGTGAATACAACTTTAAAGAGATAATAATGTCTATTCTCTACGCGACAATCTTCTTCTGTTATGTTTAGTACTTTTTCTACATAATGCGGAGCATATGCTGAAATGCCATCTGTGACGATTTTCTTGCCATCTATATAAAACGTATATAGGAGTTCCTCTTTATCATAACTCGTGCTTCTTAGGCTGAAGCCGTGTTCGGTTTGTGCATAATCGTTAGTGCCCAAGATGCCAAAACATGTGGCAATATATTTATGAAACATAGAGGTTAATATGTCGTCATTTTCATCATTATAGATAATAGCAAGGTACAATGACTGCACCAGTTGCTTTAGGGAGCCTGCAATTACGCCATTGGTGCTATGAATACCGATACTCTTATGTATATAAGAAGGGTCACTCAACGCGCCAGATATTGAACCTGAATTGTTATGCTGTACAGTAGCTAGTAAAGCAGCTTTTTGACCGGTCACACATTGCCGTACCAATATATCCGCTGTATTAGCATATGATATTGAAGTTCTTAGCATATCAGGATTGACATGTTTTTGAGCACAAAAGACACCAGAAGCCTTAGTTAATGTAGTGCCTAATTTGCACGCACCTACATCATCCGATTTTGTTACTGTCTCAATTTTCAACTTTGCCATTGTTTTTGGTTATATAAAGGACACACGGCCGCTACCATAGCGTATTAGTATACAGAGGCAATATGCTTAATACTTTAATAATATTACTTGTTTAGCATTGAGTATTACTTGGATAAAAAAATCGTTGATGGATTGCGCTATAGCGGGTATAATGCCAGTCGGTCATGGAACAGGTTATTAGTATGGAGTTGCTGAGAATAGAGATGGAGGAGACGCCTAACCCCGAAACCCTTAAATTTTTGCTTAATATACGGGTTCTGAAAGGTGGTGGTGCTGCAAGTTTTTCTGATTTTAAAGAAGCGAAAAATTCCCCAATGGCTCAGCACATATTACACATAGATGGGGTGAAATCTGTATTTTTGGCGAGTAATTTTATCTCTGTAACAAAAAAAGAGGAATTAGCATGGGATGCATTAAGTATCAATATACAAGCTGCAATAATGGATCATATTTCTGCAGGCTATCCTATAATGATAGAGGAATACACTGAGAGCTATCCAATTGGTCTTGAGACTGAGCTTGAAAAGCAAATTAATGCGGTTATAGATCAAAAAATACGTCCTGCCGTTCAGGCAGATGGTGGCGATCTTAGGATGCATAGCTTCAAAGATGGTGTTGTATATATAGAGCTGCAAGGTGCTTGCTCTGGCTGCCCACAATCTCTTTTTACATTAAAAGCTGGTATAGAGAAGACATTGAAGTATTTTATACCAGAAGTAGAATCAGTTGAGCAGATATAATGTTTGGAACGGATGGGATAAGGGGTAAGGTTAATTCCTACCCTATACTGCCTGAGAATATGTTGAAGATTGGTTCCGCCATAGGTCTTTACCTTGGTTCAAAGCCAACATTTAAGAGGCCGTCTGCAATTATAGCAAAAGATACCAGGCTCTCTTGCTATCTTTTGGAGTCTGCGCTCACTGCTGGTCTTGTATCTGTTGGCGTGGATGTGACGCTGCTTGGGCCAATGCCAACTCCTGCACTTGCAGTTTTAACAAAATCAATGAGGGCGGATTTTGGTGTTATGATTTCTGCTTCTCATAATCTTTATCAAGACAACGGTATTAAGATCTTTGATGGTGCTGGCAATAAAATTAGTGATTCATGCCAAGCTAATATATTAGATATAATTAATTCTAATCGTATCGCATTAGTGGAGCCTGAAGACCTAGGGCGTGTATATAGAATGGATGATGCGCCCGGTAGGTATATAGAGTATGTGAAAAATACCTTGCCCAAGAATACTACATTTAGTGGAGTAAAAGTTGTTATAGATGCAGCTAATGGCGCTGCTTATAAAATAGCGCCTAGGGTTCTTTGGGAACTGGGGGCGGATGTAATTAGTATTGGGTGTGCGCCTAATGGTGTTAACATAAACAAGGACTGCGGCTCTAACTGTATTGAGAATGTGTGCGATGCTGTAGTAGAAAATGGCGCTGATATAGGAATAGCTTTGGATGGTGATGCAGATAGAATAGCTATATGTGATGAAAATGGGCATAGTGTAAACGGTGATTATCTGCTTTGCATATTAGCTACTTATATGAAAAGTGTGGGTCTGCTTAAAAATAGTGGTATTGTTATTACTAAGGCCTCTAATAGTGCATTGGTGGATTTTCTATCGCAAATAGGTATAGATGTAATATATTCGGCTAAAATAGGAGATAAGAGTGTAATGAAATCACTAATTGAACATGATTTTAGTTTTGGTGGAGAGCAGTCTGGTCATATAATTTTTAGAGATTATTCATCTACAGGAGATGGGCTGATTGCAGCATTGCGTATTATCTTAGTTTTATTAAAATCTGGCAAGAAATTAAGCCAGATTATACGGCCGTTTAATCTCTATCCGCATAGTAGTATTAACATTCCATATAGCGCAGATGATATATTGGATAGAGAGTCAATCAAGGATGAATTAGATAAGATTAAGCGGGAATGCCCAGATTTATCATTCATGATTAGAAAATCTGGCACAGAAAAGGTTGTTAGGGTTATTGTTGAAGGAAAGGATGAGCATAAGGTTAGTTATGTTGCAAATAGTTTAAGATGCGTACTGATGAATGCATCTTAATATAGAGCTTGGCTTTGTTTTTATCTGTGTTGAGATTATGGTTTTTTTATGGTCAGCTTATAATTGAAATGTCCGTTTTGTGAAAATAAGGAGACTTTGGTTAAAGATTCTAGACATTCGGAAGATGGTGAGATTATTAAGAGGAGGCGCTATTGTAGTAGCTGCAATTCTTATTTCCGGACCCTTGAATATTTGATAAGACCAGAAATTCTTGTTATAAAGCGCAATGGATCTAGTGTTCCATTTAGTATTGATAAATTGCTTCATTCTATGAAGATTGCTGTAAGAAAGCGTGGTGTGCAGAGTGATATAATAGATGAGGCTGTTTTAAGGATATCAAAAGCTATAAGGAAAGAAAGCAAAGTAACTTCAAGTTATATAGGAACCTTAGCAATGAAGGAGCTATCATCTATCGATCAGGTAGCATATATACGGTATGCGTCTGTCTATTATGATTTTAACTCTATAGAGGATTTTGCTTATTTTATACAAAAAGTATCTGATGAATAAAAAGTATTTGGTTATTGCCGCTGGCGGCACCGGCGGTCATGTTATACCGGCGCAAGTGCTTGGTGATGAGTTAAGGCGTAGTATTGGCGTGGAGTATATAACTGATTCTAGGGGGCTGAAGTATTTTAAGGATATTGATGATAATAAAATACAAGTTCTTAAACTAAAAAAGATGGGCCGTGCATTGCTATGCAAGCTAACTATAATGCTACAAATCGTGTTTTACGCACTGAAACTAGCCGTCAGTTTTGTTATTAGAAGGCCGCGCATGGTGATTTGTTTTGGCGGGTATCCGTGTGCTGCCTCTGTTGTTGCTGCATTTATTGTAAGAGTACCAATAATAATATACGAGCAAAATTCTGTGATGGGTAAAACAAATAGGGTCATGATGTTTGCTGCTAAGCATATCATTACGTCATTTCCAGATGTTGCCGTAAAGCCAAAATATCAAAAGAAGGTTCATATACTGAGGCCACCAAACAGAATCGTTTTTGAAAATATACAAAAAGTTAATAATGTGCCTACAATCACCATTATAGGTGGAAGTCAGGGTTCGGCGTTGTTCTCTAAAGTAATTCCTGACGCAATTAATATGTTAAAAAATAATGTGAGGGTTTTTCATCAGGTGCGAAGAGAGGATATAAAAAAAGTAACAGAATTTTATGCAGCTGCTGGTATTAATGCTGTTGTAAAGGATTTTTTTGAAAATGCGGTAGAGCTTTTTGTGCAAAGTTCTATACTAATTGCAAGGGCAGGGGCTTCTTCTATTTTTGAGATTCTTTATCTAAAGAAGCCATCTATATTAATTCCACTTGCAAATTCGGTGAATAATCATCAGCTCTTTAATGCAAAGTATCTTGCGGATAATCAAGCGGCAATATTGATAGAAGAAAAAGCTTTTAATGCTGAAATGCTTTCTAATACTATATCTAATATGATGAATGATAGGCGGCTTTATGAAAAAATTGAGAGTAACTTAACATATCTTGCTGGGATGCAACCTAAAAAAACAATTAGGGAATTTGTTGAAGAAATAATAAGTGCATCCTGATCTGAATAAAATAATTGAGGCATCGAATGGAAAGCATTTAGTTATATGTGGTGCGACTGCTACTGGTAAATCTGAGCTTGCTACCAAGTTAGCAGAAAAGTTAGACTGTGTGATTATAAATGCAGATTCGATGCAAGTTTATAAAGAGCTGCCGCTATTAACTGCGCAGCCCAAGCATGTTGTTGGGCATAAATTATATGGTGTTGTCAGTTGTAAGGATGAGTTTTCTGTTAATATTTGGCTCAATTTAGTTAAAGATGAGTTGCAAAGTAATACAAAGAGAGCTGTATTTGTTGGTGGCAGTGGCATGTATATCAGCGCGCTAATTCATGGGCTTTCTAAGGTGCCTGATATATCACAAAGTACTAAGGAATTTGTATATCAATTAGGCGTTGATGGTTTGCATGATAAATTAGCATCTGTAGATATGCAACTTGCAGCAAGGGTGCATAAAAACGACATAAAAAGAATACAAAGGGGGCTAATGGTTTATTATGAAGCAAAAATTCCTTTATCGCAGTGGCAGGCTAAAAGTAATAAAGTGGCAGAAACGGATGTATTCTACATCATAAATAAGGAAGTGCCAAGGGATGTCATCTATCATAACTGTGATAAAAGATTTGCAGAGGTTATCAGAAGTGGCGCAATAGAGGAGGTGGAGCATGCAAGAAGTATTGGTTGTAGTAGAACTGCTTTAAAAATACTTGGAGTAGAAGAAATCGCGGCATACTTAGATGGTAAATCCACATTAGAAAATGCGGTTACTATGGCTCAGCAAAAAATCAGAAACTATGCAAAAAGGCAGCTAACTTGGTTTAGGCATCAATTTGTATATGATTTTATTGCGAACTGATGCAGTCATTGTAAAATTTACATAAAACTAACTTTTTGATACTTGAATATAGTATGCATGGGCACTATCTAGTGGTTTAGGCTGAGGATTTTAACTAAGTAAATGAGTCAAAAAGATTATTATAAAGTGTTGGGTGTTGCTCGTACTGCTACACAAGATGAGATAAAGAAGGCTTATAGGCAATTAGTAAAAGAGTGGCACCCTGATAAGCATCAAGGTGATAGTGGCGCTACTCAGAAATTCAAAGAGATAAATGAGGCATATGAAACTTTGCAAGATCCGCAAAAGAGAGCCTCTTATGATTCTTATGGTAGCTCATTTGGTGGTAATCAGCAGAGATCATCTTCTCATGCATCTGGGCATGGGTTTGGAGATTTTTCAGATGTATTTGGCGATATATTTGAAAATTTTATGGGTGGTGGTAAGCCATCAAGAAGGGCAAAGGCGCCTACTTCAATGCCTGGTTCTGATATAAGGTATGACCTAACTATAACATTGGAGGAGGCATTTACTGGCAAAAAGAGATCAATAAAATATAATACAGCTATCAAGTGTGGTGATTGTAATGGTGCTGGAAGTGCGGATGGTGGCGTTTATGTGAATTGTATAGCATGTGGTGGTAGTGGTACAACAAGGGCGCAACAGGGGTTTTTTGTGGTAGAAAGCACATGTAGGACTTGCTCTGGCAGCGGTAAGGCACTTAAAGATCCATGCAAAAAATGCCACGGGCAGGGTAGGGTAGTAGGTAATAAAGAGATACAAGTTTCAATACCGCCTGGAGTTGATAATGAAACAAAGATTAGAATAGCAAATGAAGGTGAGGTAGGTGTTAGGGGTGGTGCTTCTGGCCATCTTTATATATTTATTTTTATCAAGAAGCATAGGATTTTTGAACGAAAGGATACGGATCTATACTATGATATGCCAATTAAAATGACGCTTGCAGCTTTGGGTGGTAAGGTAGAGATTCCTGGTATAGATGGAAGCGCTGCTATACTTTCAGTGCCAGAAGGAACACAAAATGGAACAATTTTTAAAATTTCGAATAAAGGTATGCCAAAGATCAAATCACCAGAAAAATTTGGTGATTTATACGCAAAAGTATACGTTGAGGTGCCTGTAAAACTTAGTGATGAGCAGCAAAGATTGCTGCAAGAGTTTGAGAATGCTTCATCGCCATCATGCAGCCCTAAATCTAATGGTTTTTTTAAAAAGGTCAAAGATATATGGAAGGATATAACTAGCTGATATTCCATCTTCACCGCTCTGTAGAGGTTCATATATTTGTAAACGTGATGCTGAAAAACAGGAAGATAGTCCACTTGGGTAATAGTATTCTTACTTAAGATATATTATACTGCTCCATAGGTTATTTGTGTAATACGATGTTAGATTGGGGTAGATGCAAGCGAACGGTTGTTTATTGCATGGTCGATTCTTTGGTATACGGAGCATTTTCTTCTATAGGTATTACGCCACCTTATATTTTTGGTAACTTATTCAAGGGCTACACCTATAGCGATGACTATGTGGGGTTAGCGGATATAGTGCTATCGACGCTGTGCGTAATGCATATTGCTATGAGGCAAAGCCTGTATTCTTCAAGTTACTCAATTATAAAAGATGAAAGTGTGCCACACTTGATGCCAAGCTTAACTGAGCTGCAAACCATTTTTGCTAATACGACTCTTCAAACATTATTCCGACAATGTCTCGGTATAGCTATAGAACATCATTATAAGCCTAGTATTATGGAGCTGGTGGCTTATGTGTGCTATAGCTCTTTATTAGAATATGCGGAAGTGTGCTTAATAAATGTAATATTTTCTTATGGTTTAGGGTATCCTAAGACGCCTAGAGGATTAGGAGTTGCTGCTAAAGCTGATATGCAACTTGATAATGAGATCGATAAATTGGGTGATAATTGCAGCGAACCTGGACACTTTTTTAGATTCTTTAGCTTTTTATTAAATCTTATAGGGTTTGGTGATAATAAATCAGAAGTCAATTTAGAAATCGAGAAGCCAGAAGTTAATTCAGAAACTAATCAGCTTACAGAAGTTGAACACTCCATATAGCTAAAGTGCTATAGTAAAATGCTTGTAAAAGAGTTACAGTGAAAAGTGTTAAACTGTGGTATAGCATAGGCAATAAAACTTGAGACATTTTCAAAAGATAAATGAATTAGATTCAATCGATTAATACAAGGATTTGTCTCAACCTCTTATGCCTAGGCTATATGTATGCTTGTAAATCCGTAACCGTTTTATAGCTTATACAATATGTGTTTCAATCTTTAGTTTTAGTGAAGCTATGGAATTCCAACAATCTTGTGTAGTTGTAGTGAAAGTATGGCGTTGTGAGATTGCACTACCTCGACTGCTTTGGACATATTAACCTTATTTTTTGTGCTATCGTATTCATCCATAGGCTGAATATATACAGGGATATTGTAGTCGCTCTGACCTACTTCACCAATATTACAATACCGTGGATCATATGCCGATATTAAAAACTTTATGGCAATTGCCCTCACCAGTATATCTTCCCTAATTCTAGAATACGTACCTGATGTATTTTTAGGCGAACATACTATAGATACGCGGTGATCAACTTTGTTATATAATGTGCCATTTGTTTCTATTTGTACATCTTTTTTATGCGAGATTAATAGATCACACAGCGGGCCAAGCGTTTGTCTAAAAGGTTCACCCCCTGTGATTACAACGATTCCATTCTGCATGAGAACCTGGCTGGCTATATCAGTGATGTCAAGTACATCATATGAATCAAACTCTGTATCGCAAAAACTGCATGTAAGGTTACAGCCTGCAAGCCTGATAAATGTCGCAGGCCTACCAGCGAAGGGCCCTTCTCCTTGTATTGTATAAAAAATAGAGTGGACCTTCAGGCTCAAGCCGTCACCCATTTCAGGTTTCAGCGGATCATTTTTACCAAACATTTATTATTTTACACCAGTTGATCCAAATCCGCCCACTCCTCTTGTTGTTTCATCAAGTTCCTCCACGATGTTCCAATTAACTTGCTCAAATTTGCTCAAGATCAGTTGTGCGATCCTCATGCCTCTTTCAACAATAAAATCAGTGCCACCAAGATTGATAAGTGGTACAAAGATCTGCCCCCTATAGTCTGCATCTATTGTGCCAGGAGAGTTTATTAATGTAATACCATATTTAACTGCAAGGCCAGATCTCGGCCTGATCTGAACCTCGTATCCTTCAGGTATTGCAATTGCTATGCCAGTTGGAATCAGCTTTCTTTCCATACTTTTAATGACGACTGCATCATCTATAGCTGCCATAAGGTCCATACCAGCACTATATAGTGTTGCATATGAAGGCAGAGGTAGCTCTTTCAGATTATCTAATCTTTTTACATCTAAAAACATTTTTCACATCATCGTTTTTTGCGACAAGATACGCAAAAAGTGCCTGAAAGCAAGCTAAACCCTCAGGCTGCAGGTTACAATGTCATGTAAAATAACTTTCATATTTTTATAACCTAGTAGCTTGAGGATCCTTAATGGGCAATGAAATTCTGGTTATCTCAATTATGTCTTAACCGCTTTTGCTCAGGCTACATACCATTTAGTACATAGTTTAATATCCCGCCGCTTTTGAAGTATTCAAGCTCCACATCGGTATCTATTCTACAGAGCAACTGTATTTCCTCAACAACCTTGCCATCCCTTGAAATAATGCATTTCATGTGCCCTTTAGGCTTCATTGTGCCAACTATGTCTAATGAATCGCTACCCTTGATTTTTATCTTATCAGAACCTATAAACTGAAGTGGCATGACGCCCATTCCAACTAAGTTAGACCTGTGTATCCTCTCAAAGCTTTCAGCAATCACGGCTTTAACGCCGAGAAGCATTGTGCCCTTTGCTGCCCAATCCCTTGAAGAGCCAGTGCCATACTCCTTGCCTGCAACAATGATAAGTGGTACGCCGTTTTCCCTATATCGTTCTGAAGCTTCAAAGATACTCATAACTTCTCCAGAATATTTTGTATAACCCCCTTCTTTTCCATCAGCTAATTCATTTATAAGGCGTATATTTGCAAATGTGCCCCTCATCATCACTTCGTGATTTCCCCTCCTTGCACCATATGAATTAAAACTTTTTACACTATGATCCATCAGGTACTGTCCAGCTGGGGAACTCTTAGGGATAGAACCTGCAGGGCTAATATGATCAGTTGTGATACTATCACCAAGTATTGCTAATATCTTCGCGCCCTTAATATTGGCGGCATTGGTATTGTTTTCAAAAAATGGCGGATTTTTCACATATGTACTCTTCTCATCCCAGCTATATCTAGTACTTTTTGTAGTATCTATTTTCTTCCACTCATCTGTGCCATCAAATACATTATCATATTTCTCCTTAAACATTGAGGAAGTTATAGAGCTTGCGATGGCATCATTAACCTCTTTATTAGAAGGCCATATGTCTTTCAGATATACATCGCCCTTTTTATTATGACCGATAGGAGTTTTTGCAAAATCAATACCTATATCGCCAGCCAGCGCGTATGCAATGCATAGCATAGGCGATGCTAGATAATTAGCCCTGACTAGCGGGTGCACACGGCCTTCAAAATTTCTATTTCCAGAAAGCACTGAGCAAACTACTAGCTTATTTTTCGATATAACTTCTTCCACCTTAGCATCAAGTGGCCCAGAATTACCTATACATGTCGTGCAGCCGTACCCAACGGTCTGAAATCCTAATGTATCTAAATATTTTTCAAGCCCTGATTTTTTTAAATATTCTGTCACAACTTGAGAGCCTGGGGCTAAAGAAGGTTTAACCCATCGTTTTATGCTTAGTCCAGCTTCCACGGCTTTTTTTGCAAGTAGACCAGCGCCTATCATGGCAAATGGGTTAGATGTGTTGGTGCAGCTTGTGATTGCTGCTATAACCACTGAACCATGCTTTATCTCTTCATGTGATAAAGAGTTGGTAATAGACTGATCTTTAATTAGTGTTGGAAGTGCATCCACAAAGTTTTTTGGAACGTCGGAAAGCACAACCCGATCCTGAGGGCGTTTAGGCCCTGCCATACTTGGCACTACGGAAGAAAGGTCGATAGTAAGTGTTGTATGGAAGTTAGGTTGCTTATTTTCATCATGCCATAAAAGCTGTTCCTTGGCGTATTTCTCAACAAGGATTGCTTGTTTTTCTCGCCCTGTTTGTTCAAGATATTTTATAGTTTCCTTATCTATAGGAAAGAACCCACATGTAGCACCATATTCAGGTGCCATATTTGATATAGTCGCTCTATCTGCTAATGTTAGTTCTTTTATACCGTTTCCATAAAATTCCACAAATTTACCCACAACACCTTTAGCACGTAGCTTATTTGTAACCACAAGAACAAGGTCTGTTGCATTCACTCCCTCCTGTAATTTACCTATAAGCTCAACACCAACAACAGCTGGGGTCAGCATTGAAACAGGTATACCAAGCATTGCTGCCTCTGCCTCTATTCCACCAACGCCCCATCCTAAGATTGATAGAGCATTCACCATTGTTGTATGGCTATCTGTACCAACCAGAGTATCTGGAAAAATGTACGATACACCGTCTATATGCCTAGTTGCGATCACTTCTGAAAGATATTCAAGGTTTACTTGGTGGCATATACCAGTTCCAGGTGGGACTACCCTAAAATTTTCGAAAGAATTTTGTCCCCATTTTAGAAATTTATACCTTTCGATATTTTCATCCATTTCTATTTTAGTGTTATATGAAAGTGAATCGGCGCTCCCACTTTTTTCCACCCTGACAGAATGGTCTATGACAAGGTCAACAGGTATTAAAGGGTTTACTTTTTTTGGATCTTTTCCCATTTTATATGCAGCATCGCGCATGCTGGCCAAATCTACAACTGCAGGAACACCAGTGAAATCCTGCATCAGCACTCTTGCTGGATAAAATAATATGTCATGTTCCTTCTCCGTCTTCATAGACATATAATCTACCAAGCACTGTACATCATCTAATGTATTTTGATGCCTAAGTAAGTTTTCTAATAGTACTCTTGCAGAATATGGCATCTTATCCAGCTGTACACCAAGATCAGAACATGCGCCCTTTATATCAAACAAGCGATAAGCCTTATCCTCTATCCTAAGTTCCTTAATATAAGGACTTTTGCTATTAAACATATTCACTATCTATTAACTCTAAAATCAACATAAGCCTAATGATATTATTCTCTAATTCAATATGGCT
>NZ_JAJBJB010000171.1 GCF_021811845.1 Candidatus Cyrtobacter zanobii
GGCATCGTTAATCTCAAAAATGGTTTTTCTGCTGCATAAGCATCATCAGAAAAAGACAAAAGCCCGTCCAAAAAAAAGACAAAAAAACACAGGAACAAAAAACGACTTACGCAGCAGGTCTATTATTGTTATGTATGTTAAGCCAAGCGCCGTATGCATATTCAGGAGGGTATATCGGGTATATCGGTGCAAACTTTGGTGGCGCTATTTCCAATAAAATTGGAAATTATAGCCTTTTTCAGGATGATGATGGACGAGATATTTTCTTAAAAGGTAAGAATATTGGCGCATTATTTGCAAACATAGTTTGTGGCAATGATTTTTTTAATGGTTTTGGTATTGAGTGGGAAGTAAGTGTCTTTGTGCCAAAAAACCATGATATTCGTCACGTAAAAAATGACTCAACAGGGCAAAGCTTCAAATTAACACAAAAAATGGATCCTATTAGTGCAACGTTCAGCAACATATTTGCTAAAATGAGGGTTACAGAATCTGTGTGCATGCAATTAGTGACTGGAATTGGAGCATCTAGTTATAAATTGGGCCGTATGATAGTAGAAGAAAGTAATGGATCGCCTTTCATATCTCATGAGCAACAGAAATACCCAACAGTGTGTGTAGCCTGGAATGCTGGATGGAACCTTCAGTATTCGCTGACTGAATCGATCTCCTTGAACCTTATTAGCTATAGATATTATTCTCTTGGAACTTTTAGCACACAAAAAAATCCTGAAGATAACAGCATTTTAAGTGCAGATATAGGTATGCACCAATTCAGCACTGGATTAATAATTGAATTCTAGGAATTTGAAGCATTATAGGGTGCGTTGCGCACATTAGAAACAGTTTTTAATGATAATTTTTATATTACTTTATTATTATGGCAATATTAAATAAAAAACAACGAGATACACTCATAGGCAACGGTGGAAAAATTATTGATGAGAGTGGAAACGTTATCTATGATGCACCCCATAGCGGCTCTAAAGGCTCAAGTGGCTCTGGTGGTTAAAAAGGTGAAAGAAAAGACCGCCACTATTATCACGATTATGAAAGTACCTATAGTAAGTCGCAGTATTCCAACAACAGCGGCGGCAGCCAGTATAATAATGAGCAGAAATTCAAGGGGCCAACTCTAGAAGATAAAGTAGAGAAAGTGTTTACAAAACTAGACTCAATATATCAGAACAATAGTGACTGGATCTATAAGCTATCAAATGAAGCCTTAACGTCATTGCAAAAAGATAAACTATATACATATATACATATCAATCTGTATCTCAACATTGAGAATATATCTAATTTTCTTAAAAATAATAAAAAATATATTGAAAAATTAGACGATAAGGGTATAATAGAGACGATGAACAAACCGTTTACTAAGTGGGGGAAGGGCGATCTAACACATGTTGCGCTCCGCATGCATCCCGATAAGATGGGTGGTCAAGGCACCGTCAAGTTAAGTAAGGCATTTGTATAAGCATGTAAATGTGATATCATATTAACGAATCAGAGTAAGTTGTATTCATGTTATATATACATGCAAAATCCATCTATTTCAGCTAAGAGGCAC
>NZ_JAJBJB010000331.1 GCF_021811845.1 Candidatus Cyrtobacter zanobii
ACCTTTGTGGTGACAGATTCACAAGTTCGTTTCCCTGACATCAACTTGGATGTCGGGAAGACCAAAGTTAGTTTGATCCCTCTGTCCTATTTTTCGCTCTCCGGCGAAGATGAGTCTTTGGTGATCTTGTTGAATTTCTTCTTTGTCTTGAATTTTAGTCATTTCACTATCAATGGTATCTAATTGCCCAACGTCAAGAATAATGGCCTTTCCTATGAAGGTGTTGACGAAGATTTGCATACTTCTTCTAAGTCTGAGGATCAAATGAAGAGTTGACTTCTTTTGGATGCTGTTATCAGCGAGAGCTCTATCATCCTTAAGTTGGGCTGAAGCGAGGTACTGAATCTTGATCTGGTTCTTGATGAGAAGGTCAGTAATCCCCTTGAGG
>NZ_JAJBJB010000332.1 GCF_021811845.1 Candidatus Cyrtobacter zanobii
CTTCGATTGTGCATGTTGAACTGCATCCATCTCCATTGACAACGTTTCCGTCTTCTCAAGCCTCATGTCCAGTAATCTTTTTGCTGTCTCCACAAATGGCAGTTCAAGTGTCTTTGTAAGTTGAAGATCCTCCGCTTCAGCTAAACCCAGTTTCAACTGTTCATGTGCTGCTTCACCCATCCCCATTATTTAAATTTGCATCGTCTCACAATTCTGCTCCAACTCTTTTTCCGTCTCCTCACTGAGTATATCAGCTCGTCGCTCCACTCGCACTATAATACCCGCTCGGTCAAGATATTCATGCTGTTGATCCACTCGAGCCTAAATAAATGCATTATCTTAATCCCTCTAAATCTCTATAAACTCTCTATCTTCCAAATAATAGAAC
>NZ_JAJBJB010000172.1 GCF_021811845.1 Candidatus Cyrtobacter zanobii
GATTTAATCGAAAAACAAAAAGATATAGCAAATCACTCAAGATGCTTATCGCCTCTTTGATCCTGTTTTTTAATAAGCGTTTGCTAAATTTAAATTTTAATCTATAGTTGCTGGGCAATGCCTATTTTTGTATAGTGATATTGCTGCCAATTTATTGCGTAATATAGGTACAGTCTGTTTATATCTGATATCTAATATATAATCTGGTTATTGTTTTCATTATCTACTATGAAGAACCCTATTGTCTTTACATCGTTTAGAACTGATACTAGCATAGGTGGTGTAGAGCCAAAAATTATACTAACAGATACGGATGGTTGTGAATTTATTTGTAAATCTGTTTCCACGCTTTATGCGGCTTCTAGCGTGATTGCTGCGAAGGTTTTGAAGTTACTGATTCCTGAATTTCCGATATTTGACTACTTATCTATAGATCAAAAGGAGATACTTGCTCAAACCAAAGTAGATTTGATTGATATAAGATCATACTCTTATTATAGCGCAAAAGTTCGTTTTTATGATTTGAGTGAAGCTATTAGAAATTATTATAAACAAGAGTTGATAGGTTGTTTTGGTATAGCTTTACATGATGCTAAAGCTTTTCGTGAGCTTAGATTAAAATTTCTTGAGACGAGCCGTACTATGCAAGAAGCCCTCTCGTTAAAACCAAGGAATCTAGAGCATATTAGGCAATTGCAAAATTATATGTCTGAATATATAAAAGGGATAATAAGTTTATCTTCTCAAGATTTTCAGAGAAAATTCTATAAAGCTGTGGCATTTGCGCATTATCTTTCTATAGGTGATTTCTTAAATAGAAAAGGTTATAACACTGGTATTATGATAAAAGAAAATGGTGATTTTGATATAATTAGTATAGACTTGGATATGGCTCTATTTGCAAGCCTAAAAAATACATTTAAATCAAAGCTCCCAGAAATTTTAGGTTCTGACGCGCTTGCTATAAATGAGCTTGCATTTAATCAAAGGCTGCACCTTTTACCACAAGCCAATACATTCATACAAGGAGGGCCTTCTAATAAGAGTTGTGAACAATTATATGAGGAAATATTGTTTAATGCATCAAGGCGTAATCCTTATATTGATTCGATTCTTCGTAAAAATAGAGGTGTTTCTGAAAGTTATAGTTATTATCTGGAGGGGGTATGGTCTATTCTGCAAATAACAGATCAACAATTGGAAAATATTTTGAATGTGGTTCCACAACAAGAGTATGAGTTATTAGATAGATTGAGTGAAAAGTTGCCTTATAGTAATAAATCATTCCAGGAAAATATATATACATTTCTATCAGAGCGCCGAGAAAAATTTAGAGAGTATTTTGGCCCAGAAATAATTGTTAAAACCGATGCAAGGCAAATATAACAAGATAAAACAAGTAGTATTTTTATAAATGTGGATAGTATGCTCACAGAGATTACATGTTTAGTTAAAGAAGGAAAATTAAGATTAATTTTAGTGATTGGTGTGCCAAGAGGTGGTACAACTGTATTTCAAAGGATATTGACAGAATCTCCAGATATTACTGCCCAAT
>NZ_JAJBJB010000333.1 GCF_021811845.1 Candidatus Cyrtobacter zanobii
ATTTATCACGTCGCTTGATTTGATATTTGGCGCTTCACCCAGATCTGAAGAGTTCTTCAAGACCAGTTCGAGTACTTTGACCAGAAGCAGTAGTCTAGCACAACCAAAGACGAAGAGATTCAACTTAGTAAGCTCAGCCACTAATTTGTTTAGGTTCAAATTTTATTCATGGACGCGTTCATTAACTGCGGTTGTCTGAAAGGTGTCTCTAAGTTGATCAACTACATTCAATCAAACAAGTCGTCTGACATCACGATTTTGATGTCGCTGTTGTCATCAATTTCGTCAGTATTTACAAGTATGGAGCACACGCAAGAAGACGCAGTCGAGTTCACGGAAGCAATCACAAAGCTTATCTACGCTAAAGGGTCAGCGATAAGTAAATA
>NZ_JAJBJB010000334.1 GCF_021811845.1 Candidatus Cyrtobacter zanobii
TTTTAAAGGAATCAGATGGTATACTAGAGGAAAGGATTAAACAATTTTTAAAACTCAATTGAATTCAATTTTTGACTTCAATTAATTTTAGAACTTGAGCATCAGTGAATTCTCAGTTATCGATTTGTCAGGCAGTACGAGATAAAATAAAGAATTCCTTGATCTTTGAGGTGAAAGCCATCAAAACATCGATTTTTACTTTGCTATATTCCAAATCATCTTTATGTTCAAGCGAAATCTTTATAACTCGGGTTCTTCAATTTGAGGTTTGATCTGTGCAGTAGTATTCATCAAACAGGTCCTCAAGGACATTTAGACCGGACTCAGTCAGATGATTTATCTAATAAAACCAGAAAAGTGAGTCATAAGCGACAACTGGAAATAAT
>NZ_JAJBJB010000335.1 GCF_021811845.1 Candidatus Cyrtobacter zanobii
CGTGGGCTCGGAAACGTAAACAACGAATTTTCTGAGACAGACATCCAATTATTGCTATCGAAGTATACCATTGGAAAAGATCAAGTAGATTACAGATCTTTCTGAGAAGATGTGGACAAGGTTTTCAGAAAAGAAGAAAATCCAATTGCTGAATTAGCAGGTACTAGTCAGAAGTTTACAAGAGCTGAAATGAAAACACTTACAGATACATTGAAAGAGCTAAGAAATGTTATTCGAGCAAATAGAATACTGTTAAAGCCAACGTTTGCTGATTTTGATACAACTCAAAAGCAAAGAGTTACAGTACAGCAATTTGCTAGAGTTCTCAAACAGCTATCAATTATGCCTTCTGATGATGTATTCGATTTGATCTGCAGAAATTACT
>NZ_JAJBJB010000336.1 GCF_021811845.1 Candidatus Cyrtobacter zanobii
CTTTAAGAGTGACCAAGCAAATTTTATTTTTTAATACCTCATTTTTTATATATTGCCACAATCTTTCTACAGGATTCAGTTCTGGGCTGTAAGGAGGTAAATACATAATCTCTGTCTGGAATCTTGAGACCTTTGTGCCGCCCCATCCATTACTAGGATAACTTTTTCCTTTATATGTTGCGCAAATTCATCAACAAAAGCTTGCATAC
Organism: Candidatus Cyrtobacter zanobii; assembly: GCF_021811845.1. Classification (GTDB taxonomy): domain Bacteria; phylum Pseudomonadota; class Alphaproteobacteria; order Rickettsiales; family Midichloriaceae; genus Cyrtobacter; species Cyrtobacter zanobii. Next base: position 210 of record NZ_JAJBJB010000336.1, read on the forward strand.
ATGTCAACACTAGAAATAATCAGACTAAAAGCATCTCCAGTCTTATGATTTGTGGCAGAATAAAATGACTTAAATCCTTTGTAGTTATCGCCGTCCTACTACCTTTTTTAAACCATCCGAGCCCATGTTTTGTGTGAGTGCCGAATCTAGACTCGTCGCAGAAGTGGTATATCCTGTC
>NZ_JAJBJB010000173.1 GCF_021811845.1 Candidatus Cyrtobacter zanobii
AACAAAAGTGGTGTTATTTCCTAAAGAATGCAAATGATCCAGACGATATGGGAGAGCTCATAAAGAATAGTAAAGAAGTAATCAAAAAAGCATACAGAGAGCTAGAGACGCACCACTGGAGCAAAGAGGAACTGCGTAAATATGAACAAGAGGAAAAGTACGCAAGAGATGCCATGGCAAGGGAGAGGTATGTTATTATGGAAGCTGAAGAGAAGGGTATGGAAAGAGGTAGAGAAGATGGGATTAAAGAGGGTATGGAGAAAGGCAAGAACGCAGCGACACTAGAAATAGCAAGGAACCTACTATCACTTGGCCTTGATAAAAATAAAATTGCGGAATCCACTGGACTATCTCTCAAAGAGATAGAAGAGCTTTAAGAGTATATGGTTGCCACAATTAAACCAATTCAAAATGCAAAAGAGGCAGCCACATACTTTTACATGCTTGAGGCTAATCAAGAACTTAAAAAGGGTTTTCACCAAAATGATGTAACTAGGGAGCTAGGTTTTACAAATCCCACAAAAGAAAATCTAGAGAAGGCATTATCTGGAAAGCTCGCTAAAGACATAGAGCTTGGCAGGACAGAAAATGGTCAAAAGGTACATCATCCAGGCCAAGAGCTAATACTCTCTGCACCAAAAAGCGTGTCTATCATGGCACTTGTTGTTGGTAGCGATGAAGTCCTAAATGCTCATGAAAAAGCAGTTGAGAGAACGCTGGATTATATTCAAAGAAATATAATCCATTATAGAATTCAGAAAGATGGAAAGAAGGATATAGAAAAATCAGACAATGCAATAATAGCAAAATTCACTCATCAATCTTCCAGAAGTGTAGATGGAAAAGTGCCAGATCCACAACTCCATACCCATTGCCTAATTGCAAATGCAACAAAAGGCCAAGATGGTATTTATAGATCCATAGTATTTGATGAGCTTTATAAAAGCAAAATGAACATAGGAGAGATTTATAGGATGGAACTTGCCAAAAACATCAGAGAACTGGGGTATGATGCTTTAGTTTATAAAGATAAAGGTAGATTAAATTTTGAGATTAAAGGTATTTCAAAAGAGATTATTGATGAATTTTCTAAAAGAAGGCAGCAAATACTAGAATTTGCAAAGGAGCATGGAATAGAAGATTCAAAAGGGCTTGCATACGCAGCAAGCGTTACAAGGGGTAAGAAAATGGAATTCACAGATCTGTGGGAGATTTGGAAACAAAAAAATGAATTTAATATACCGCAAAAAACGGAGCTTCATCACACCAAAAGATCGAAGGAGCAAATAACAAAACTTGCCATAGAACAGTTATCAGAAAGAGAAGCTGTTTGGAATTATAAGGAGCTACATAGAGTGTTAATTCAAAAAAACAGATCAGATTACTCTACACTTGAGATAGAAGAGTACATTAGACCTGCTGCGTAAGTATGAATTTTGTTAAAATATGTATAAAAGGTATGGAGACTTACTGATCAAAGAGGATCTCCATGTCCCTAAGATACACCAAGATACGCAGAAATCCCAAGACATT
>NZ_JAJBJB010000174.1 GCF_021811845.1 Candidatus Cyrtobacter zanobii
GTATAATAAATATCTTTAATTTAAAAATATTTACATATAAATGCTCAAAAACTATTTTAAATGTATTTGTTTGTTAACATTTAAGATAAGCCAAAAGGATTAAGTCGTACATGCTCTTCCTCCTCACTGAGTCGAATTTCATGGGAATTCTCCTCATCACGGCTCTGAAATTCCTTGCTTTCTTCATGCTCTTGGTTATTTTGATGAGATCTGTCAATTTCATCTAGTTTTTGTTTGATGTCTAATCTTCAAACAGGACACTGAATCCTAAACCTAAAAAGATAAAATTATTATTTAAGCATTATACAATCTTCTTATAAGAATATTTCTAACTACTTGCATCAATTAAAATAAAATTATTTAAAAATTTATGAATTTTCGATGATCTTATTTTATTTTGTTAAAGTGAATTTATCATTAACTGGAGGAAGGCAATAGAGTATAAACTGATTAAATTACCTTTCTATTAACTAAATACTAAAAATTCATTAAGGAAATACAAAACTATATTGATTACTTTGCTTTCAGTATCCATTGTTCTATGCAATCTTCATGAAAGATATGCCCGCAGCCTGGAATTAATTTGATGCGACTGTCATTTTCTAGTTCTATACAACATATTGGGCAGGTTTCATTCTCTCCGTGTTTTTGAGGGTCAAAAGTACTTCTCTCAATTCTGGAGTAAATCTTGACTCTCTCCTCAGGTGAGTCAAGTGCATTTCGTTCAAGGCCGGACTCAAGGATATTACGAATAGCTGCAATTGTTTCTTCTGGTACTCCTCTACTTCTTAGATGACGAATAATCCTTCTTCCTCTGCTTTGTCTAACTCTTCGCTCAAGCTGCTCAACTGTAAGCTGACTCTGCGCGTTATCCCGCGACTCAATGCGTCTATGCGATTAAAGCGACCCGTACCGAATCAAAATCTGCAGACCTTGGTCTCGAAATATGTTTCTGAGCATCTCGGCTTCGGGACTGCTGCTCAGCACGCTCCGAACCTGCGAGTCCACTTCGCCGTCGCCGCGGCGGACGAACACGATGATGAGGAAGACGAGCTTCATGCAGTTGCCGATGTTCAGCATCAGCGCGCCGACCATGACGACGTACGAAAGGAAAAAGGTGAAGAAGCCGACGGACTGGCCCTTGGTCTCCTTCATCACCTGCATCAGCACGAGCGTCAGCAGCGACGACGCGAGCGAGACCAGCTGCACGAACGTAGAGACGACGATCCGCGTCGCCACCGTGCACGACGAGTCGCTTTTGTCGCAGTTGTAGATCCACCAGATGCGCAGCGCCACGACGAGCACGCAGAGACTCGCGTACTGAGCGAACATGAAGCGCTTGAACTCCTCGGTCAGGTCGTTGAATGCGAAGGCGACGAAGATCGAGGACAACACTGCGACTGCGACGAGAGTGGCTCTGTTGAGAATCACTTTGGTCGACCTTCGCAGGTATCAGAGGCCGAGCAGTTTGCCGTGTCTGTTCCTGCGTCTGTCTCTCACCTGCTGTCTAATATTTTCTTCCATATTAAATA
>NZ_JAJBJB010000337.1 GCF_021811845.1 Candidatus Cyrtobacter zanobii
TTTGTGAAGTCAAATGCATGAAAGTCTGGATATTGGTTACTTAGTCTTTACATTATCCTTCCAGAGCAGTTTGCCATCTTGATAAACAACAACAAAGTATTCGTTGTCAAAACTGTACAAGATTCCTATCTTCGATCCTTTGAAAGCAACTCTGTATACACCGTAGTTACTTTCAAAGAATGGTTTTAGTTCTTCATTTGATTTGAGCGACCCGTAGTAAAACTTTGTGTAGTCGGAAAGGATAAAAGAAGTTGAGTCGTCGCTGATGTAAAGTGAACTCAAGTATGTTGTTGATTTATAAACAACTCTTTCTGTCTCTTTAATAAAATCAAACGCTTTCAGGCTTGTGTTTGGATACTCTGGATATTGAAGAACTAAGTAC
>NZ_JAJBJB010000338.1 GCF_021811845.1 Candidatus Cyrtobacter zanobii
GACTGTGTCTGTGATGTAACTCTGAATCGTCCCGATGGAGCAATTTGATCGTCATTAAAATTATTTCCATCTCTTACTGTTACTCCTGCCTTTTTGTAAAGTGGAGGTCTATTCATTGAATCAACTGTTGGATATTCTCTTTGAGATTGACCGATTCTCCTTCCAGCAGGTTTAGCTGGGGCTATAATTGTTGGTTCGTATGATCCCATAAGCCCAAGACTTGCTCCAGCAATTGCTGGAAGAACGTTATTTGATTTTGGTGCTATTTCAGGCAAAGTAAACTTCGAAAGTCCTGAGTTTTGGGACCTTCTGATAAGTTCTGGTTTATATTTACCCTCTGAACTTATAGGAGATTCATTAATAGATACTCTCTTTAATAATG
>NZ_JAJBJB010000339.1 GCF_021811845.1 Candidatus Cyrtobacter zanobii
GTTTTAGGCTCTACATTAATCTAAGTATGCCTGCTTACCTGATGTGCACAACTTGCATTTTGAATGAATGATCGCACAGACTGGCTGGTTAAAGATAAAGCTAAGACTTTTATTGTTCTCTTCTTGGGTTTCTACTGAGCCTAAAGAGTTAAACTTTTGAAATACCTCCATCAAAAAGATCAGTGAACATTTTGAAGACATCAGTTCACGAGATAACTCCATCTTTACTGAGTTTTGAGTCCTGCTTTGTGTGATAAATCCAGTTTCTAATTTGCATTCAAAATAGTCTGTGGAGATTGCCTGAGATCTCAACTGAATAATTATTTGGAATGAGACTCTTTATCATTGAAATGAACTTCCTAAATTAATTTGATTAGATA
>NZ_JAJBJB010000175.1 GCF_021811845.1 Candidatus Cyrtobacter zanobii
CCGGCATCGTTAATCTCAAAAATGGTTTTTCTGCTGCATAAGCATCATCAGAAAAAGACAAAAGCCCGTCCAAAAAAAAGACAAAAAAACACAGGAACAAAAAACGACTTACGCAGCAGGTCTATTTTATGTCAGATGAAAAATGGAAGGGAGTCAAAGAAGAATTTTTTAAAAGAGCTGGGTTGCCGCAGAACAATGAGCTAGTCGCAAATTATTTTATGAATCGTCTTAACATTGCATATGATGGATATCTTTTAAGTGAAAAAGACAACTTTTATTCTAAGATAGAATCTGGTAAGTGGGTATTGTCAAAAGATTCTGCTGAGAAACTGCCACCAGAAGATGAGAAAAAGCTTAAAGAATTAGAAAAGTGGTTTGCTTCACATATGAGAAATATCAAATTGCCAGATTTGATTGTCGAAGTGGATAATGATTTGCAATTTACGGAATTATTCATGCCGTCTAACAAGGAGGGAGTTCGTGATATAAAAGATATATGCGACATAATAGTAACAATAATGGCACATGGATGCAATATTGGCACTTATACGATGACAAAGCTGGTTCAAGATATTTCTTATGATAAAATAAGAATGATCACAGATTGGCAACTTAGTGATGAAGGGCTAAGGAAAGCTCTGTCATGGCTTGTGAACGCTTTGTCGAACCTAGAAATCAGCAAAAACTGGGGAGAGGGCAAAACATCAAGTGCTGATGCTCATTTAGTAAGATTTAAAGAGAAAGTATTACAGCAAAGTTATAATCCTAAATTTGGTGATTATGCATTGGAATTTTACACATTTGTTGCAGATAACTATGCTCCATATCATAGTACACCAGTTGAATCTATAGGCAATGAAGCTGCACACGCCTTAGATGGGATTTACTATAACGAAAGCGATCTAATGTTGGAAGAACATTATACAGATACAAAAGCAGCAACGACAATTAATTTTTCAGCATTTGCCTTTGCGGGGGTTGAGTACAATCCTAGGATCAAAGGCATTCAGAATCATAAGATATACAAAGTTGATAAAGATAAGGATTATGGCAGTCTCATCGAATTATTAAAACATAGAGATTCTCTTATCAAGATGGATAATATAGTGGAGCAATGGGATAGAATGGCTCATTTTTATGCTTCGATCTCATATGGACACAGCACAGCTTCAGTATCACTAAAAAAATTATCCACTTTGAATACAAAAAACGAATTTTATAAAGCCAATTTGCAATTAGGGAGAATATTAAAAACAGAGAACACGTTGAAAAATATGGTTGATCATACAAAGCGAAGGAAAAGGAATAAAGGCTTGTTGAAAGGCGAAGAAATGCATCAACTAGCAAGAGATATCAGCTATGGGAATAGAGGAAAAATAACTGCAAGAGATTTAGAACCAGTCACGTAAAAGATGAAATATTGAAAGGGATGTGGTATTAGAGCATCAAAAAAAGGAGAAGAATGTCAAACAAATACAGCAGCGACACTAGTGATAAAGAGTGGGATTTAATAGAAAAAA
>NZ_JAJBJB010000340.1 GCF_021811845.1 Candidatus Cyrtobacter zanobii
CCCCAAAACCCCAATAAAAACATCGATTATTGAACAAATTAAATGCAAGTATTAGTAAATTAAAATGATGCCAGTCTGGGTTTCAGTTCTAGCTTTGATTCTTGAAAAATATCAGCCAATGTTTTTCTTTCGAGTATTTGGTTGAGGGCCATCCTATCATTTTTGTCGTCGATAATTTGAACTTCTTCGATATCTTCGTTATCCTCTTCGTCTGGGTCAGCGAATAGTCTCCGCAATCCGTCAAGATTCTGTTCGAATTTGTTTGTGGCTGTGGATTCATGAACTGAAGAACTATTCATTCCGAGCGGATAGCCGTCTCTTGGAGGTAAAGGTGGAGGAAAAGGAATCAGCCGAGATTGTAAGTTAAATAGCTGTCTC
>NZ_JAJBJB010000341.1 GCF_021811845.1 Candidatus Cyrtobacter zanobii
GAATTAAAAAAAAAATACTATCAGCAGATTAATTTGATTATAAGTGAAATAAATAATATTAAACCTATAATTAAAAATCCTCTAATAAATTTTCAAATGCCTATAAATTCAAATTGATTATTCACTGAAGATGATTATATTCAATATGTATTAAACTATAATTTATTATTTCAAAAATTAAAAGAATTATATTCTAATATTGAATCTCTAGAAGAGAGTTTACAGATTAGACAAAAAATATTTCAAAAGAATTTTTATATCTTTAATTTTTTTCAAAGTTTAGAGGTTGAAACTATAGTTTATATCTCGCATTTTCGTGATTTTCATGGTCGAATTTATCCGTACGCGCCTGTACATTCTATGTATAATCATCTTAAT
>NZ_JAJBJB010000342.1 GCF_021811845.1 Candidatus Cyrtobacter zanobii
AATCTCTTTTAGGGTTGTATTCCCCGCAGCTTGCTGCGTAATATATACGGATGAGCATATACATATACAAAAGTCATAATGTAACCGTATTACTGTATCACCTGGTATTTCCAGCAAAATACAGAAAGGTGGTTTTTGATGAAGAGGTGGATGCGGTGCTAAAAACTGCATGCCTAGAAATAGAAAAAAGATATGAAGTAAAATTCTTAGAAATAGGAACTGATCAAGATCATGTTCATTTTTTAGCGCAATCAGTACCGATGTACTCAGTGAAAAAACTAGTGCAAATGATCAAGAGTATAACAGCTAGGCAAATTTTTGACAAATGTCG
>NZ_JAJBJB010000343.1 GCF_021811845.1 Candidatus Cyrtobacter zanobii
ATGGTTGCATTCAATTTGTTCTAGCTGCACTTTGCCGTCTATTAGACCGAAAAGACACCACTTTTCTATGGTGGTTTTCAGACTTTTGAACATTTTCACCAAACTTGGCCGAAATAAGTCTCGGTATGTTTAGATCGGGATTTGACTTACATCTGAGAATGCAGAATTTTGAGATGAACGCAATGGTTGCATTCAATTTGTTCTAGCTGCACTTTGCCGTCTATTAGACCGAAAAGACACCACTTTTCTATGGTGGTTTTCAGACTTTTGAACATTTTCACCAAACTTGGCCGAAATAAGTCTCGGTAT
>NZ_JAJBJB010000344.1 GCF_021811845.1 Candidatus Cyrtobacter zanobii
AGTTGAGGGCTTGCTTGCTAAACTTACAGGTTGAGATGTTAATGTAGTTTTAGCATCTTCATTCAAATTCGTGGTTGAGGGTTTGCTTGCTAAATTAGCAGGTTGAGCTGGTAAGGGTGTGACAAGTGGATTCTTATTCGAAGCAGGAGGCAGATTCGATGTTGAAGTTGAGGGCTTGCTTGCTAAACTTACAGGTTGAGATGTTAATGTAGTTTTAGCATCTTCATTCAAATTCGTGGTTGAGGGTTTGCTTGCTAAATTAGCAGGTTGAGCTGGTAAGGGTGTGACAAGT
>NZ_JAJBJB010000345.1 GCF_021811845.1 Candidatus Cyrtobacter zanobii
TTTTGTCATCGCAAATTTCTGGACTATTTATCACTCCGTTTCCACATTTTAAGGTTCACTTTGAAATACTGTTGTTGGATGTGTCTGGAGCACATTCGTATCCATTTTCGATGGTGCATGTGCTGCTACAACCGTCTCCATTTACATTATTTTTGTCATCGCAAATTTCTGGACTATTTATCACTCCGTTTCCACATTTTAAGGTTCACTTTGAAATACTGTTGTTGGATGTGTCTGGAGCACATTCGTATCCATTTTCGATGGTGCATGTGCTGCT
>NZ_JAJBJB010000346.1 GCF_021811845.1 Candidatus Cyrtobacter zanobii
TCAACTTGAACTGCAACTTGTGGAGACGGATTAGTTGTTGGATCTGAAGAATGAGACGATAAGAACACAACACCAAACGATGGATGCAGTTCGAACTGTAAAACAGAAAATGGATACAATTGAGCACCTGTAGCACCAGACACTTTTTCAACTTGAACTGCAACTTGTGGAGACGGATTAGTTGTTGGATCTGAAGAATGAGACGATAAGAACACAACACCAAACGATGGATGCAGTTCGAACTGTAAAACAGAAAATGGATACAATTGAGCAC
>NZ_JAJBJB010000347.1 GCF_021811845.1 Candidatus Cyrtobacter zanobii
TTAAATCTCTTTTAGGGTTGTATTCCCGGCAGCTTGCTGCGTAATATATACGGATGAGCATATACATACACAAAAGTCATAATGTAACCGTATTACTGTATCACCTGGTATTTCCAGCAAAATACAGCAAGGTGGTTTTTGATGAAGAGGTGGATGCGGTGCTAAAAACTGTATGCCTAGAAATAGAAAAAAGATATGAAGTAAAATTCTTAGAAATAGGAACTGATCAAGATCATGTTCATTTTTTAGTGCAAT
>NZ_JAJBJB010000348.1 GCF_021811845.1 Candidatus Cyrtobacter zanobii
ATTGCACTAAAAAATGAACATGATCTTGATCAGTTCCTATTTCTAAGAATTTTACTTCATATCTTTTTTCTATTTCTAGGCATACAGTTTTTAGCACCGCATCCACCTCTTCATCAAAAACCACCTTTCTGTATTTTGCTGGAAATACCAGGTGATACAGTAATACGGTTACATTATGACTTTTGTGTATGTATATGCTCATCCGTATATATTACGCAGCAAGCTGCGGGGAATACAACCCTAAAAGAGATT
>NZ_JAJBJB010000349.1 GCF_021811845.1 Candidatus Cyrtobacter zanobii
AATTTGAGATTATCGTTAAAAAAGTGGAGCCGAGGTGGCATGAAAAAGTTATTGCAGGCTACAAACGGCCCGGTCGCGACTATAAATTGGACCTTTGCGACATGATTTTGATGCTTTTGCTGTATTAGACCTGCTGCGTAAGTCGTTTTTTGTTTCTGTGTTTTTTTGTCTTTTTTTTGGACGGGCTTTTGTCTTTTTCTGATGATGCTTATGCAGCAGAAAAACCATTTTTGAGATTAACGATGCCGG
>NZ_JAJBJB010000350.1 GCF_021811845.1 Candidatus Cyrtobacter zanobii
AGAGTTAGCTAATGGTAAGCAAATGGTTAGCGAAGAGTTAGCTAATGGTAAGCAAATGGTTAGCGAAGAGTTAGCTAATGGTAAGCAAATGGTTAGCGAAGAGTTAGCTAATGGTAAGCAAATGGTTAGCGAAGAGTTAGCTAATGGTAAGCAAATGGTTAGCGAAGAGTTAGCTAATGGTAAGCAAATGGTTAGCGAAGAGTTAGCTAATGGTAAGCAAATGGTT
>NZ_JAJBJB010000176.1 GCF_021811845.1 Candidatus Cyrtobacter zanobii
AAATACCGAAAGCAATAAATAATGGTATTAATAACTGTAATTTATGCCATGGTATTAATTTTGCTAATGACCTCAAGCTGCTATTGTACTATCTTTTCACTAAGAGCGCATCTTATCTTGTAATTTATAAATTTTCGATGTCTTTTTGCAGCCTCATTAAATAAATACCATTCACTTTCCTTATAAGCTTGATTCTTCCAATAAAATCCTTCTATGGAAGATTTAACTATCTTATTTAACCATTCAGTGCTGGAATATTTAGGTATTGCACATGAGAAAAGGTTCTTAGATATCTTGTTATATTGTCTTATACGCTTTGGCATTAGGAATGTGTTATTCCAGAAGTAATTTTCTGTTGCTTCACCAAATACATGTTGAATGAGTGGTATAATCCCTACATGCGCCTTTATTTTATTATATTTTGAAAAAATATCCAATAAACATTGTGCTGCTTCTAAGAATCTTACGTTATTATCAATTTTTTCATTTTTTAACCTTGAGTCTTGCCATATAAGTGAAACGCAATCTGGATAGTATAGCGCATCAACATGCCCTATACTTCTTGCCATGTAGCTATAGCCAATATTATTATAAACTTCTGCACAACCTGTAAAATTTTGATGAGCCCAACTATCTACAAATGCGTGTGATGCAATACCTATTTGATATGGATCTTTAAGCCTCAGTGCTTTTTCAAGTGCGCCTCGTGCTATTTGAGAATTACTTTCAACTTCCATAGGGTTCAAGGTAGAATCTTTTCTTAGACTATTTGATAAGTTGCATTTGGGTATAAAATGAAATGGTATATATATTTCTTTAGATGCTTTAGCAGATGTTAGGTAGCTCTGAGTTTGTATATTCTTATATATATTACTTTTATCATCTTTTACTATAATATTAGCCTGATTATCATCTATATATTGGGAGGAATATGCAATTTTATATGCGTCATCTTTATTAAAACCACCGCCTATTGCAAGGAGGTATGTAACATGATAGTGGAACTCTGAATCCATTATTTTACATAATTTAAGTATAGTGTGATGGTAGCTTGGTGCCATGCTGTCTGGAAGGTTTTTAGTATCCCCTTTGTAAATACTAAAAATAGTATATGTCAAATAAAATAACTGATATGTGGCTTAGTCATGGTATGATACCGAGTGCTGATGCATGTTTCATGTAGTATATAGGTGAGGGGTTGTAACTAATATAATGAATAAAATAAATGTTGAGTTCCATAATTTCTAATTTGTATAGAGGGTACATATTCTACCCGCGATTGCATATTGAAAATGAAAAGAGTGTAGTAGCTTATGGTGATATGCGTCATTATATATACGATGGGCTGATGGAAAATCGTGAACGCATATTTAGAACCAGTCACGTAAAAGATGAAATATTGAAAGGGATGTGGTATTAGAGCATCAAAAAAAGGAGAAGAATGTCAAACAAATACAGCAGCGACACTAGTGATAAAGAGTGGGATTTAATAGAA
>NZ_JAJBJB010000177.1 GCF_021811845.1 Candidatus Cyrtobacter zanobii
ATAATAAGTCGTCCAGCAACGAAAACAATGACGAACAAGACGACAAGAACGATGACAAGAGTGAGGAGGATGTTTCGGTAGAAGAAGGTAAGATTACTTTGCTAATCTGATCGCTTAGACGCTGAAATCGGAGATGCAGATCAAGATGCTGATGTGGATAACCAAAGCGAAAATCAAGATGAAGGTGAACATAAAAGCAATAGTGATTCATCAAGTGATCAAGATGTAAGTCAATAGGTTTGCTTAGCAGTTCAAACTGAGTCAAACAATATAACATCGAGTGTTTAGGAGTCTAAAGGTGAACAAAGTTCATCATCAAATGAAAATGATGAGTCAGACGCTGAAATGAACGATGCAAAAGAAGTCGAGAATAAAGAAGACAAATCTGAAGAGTCAGATGCTGCAAATGATAACAGCGCGTCAAGCAGTAGCTCAAGTTCAATCGAAGAGGTAAAAGAAAGCAACGAAAGTCAGTCAGAGAAATCACATGACGAAGAAGATAACACCGAAAAAGAATATGTTGTGCAAAACGAAATCGTCGACAGCGCAGAATCATCAAGTGAAGGCCAAAACGATCATCAAAGTGAGGGTCAAAGTCAAAAGTCAAGCGAGAGACAAAGCGATAAATCTGAGTCTCAATCAGAATCAGAGTCATCTGACAAAGATGAAGAGCAAGATGACGAGCAAAATGACGAGCAAATGGCTGAGCAAAATGACGAACCTGACAAAGAGCAACAAGATAACGTGATTGATGTCGAAGACTATGAGGAGCAAAAGAAGTCAGATGAGTCGTCTGATGAAAGCTCTTCAAAAGTAGAAGAACCAGAGGTCCATAAGCCAGTTAAGATGACACCTGCTAAAACACCATCAAAGACTCCAGCTAAAGTTCTTGCAAAAACTCCAGCTAAAACACCCGCTAAAACTCCAGCTAAAACATCCACAAAGACCCCTGCAAAGACTCCAGCAAAGACTCCAGCAAAGACTCCTGCTAAGACTCCTGCTAAGACTCCTGCTAAGATGCCAACAGAAAGTCCAGCTAAAGCTCCGGCAGGGACTCCTGCAAAAACTCCTGTGAAAACACCGGCAAAAGTAGTTAAAGTTGCTGAGACAGAGACTCCAGCTCAGCAACGCAAAACACCAGCAAAGAGCAATCTTAAAAGTGCGTCCAAAGCATCAGCAAGAAAGCAGGCTGTCGAAGCTGAAGATGTCGAACAAGTAGTACTCGAGTCGTCGCCTAAAACACCAGAGAGACAAGACAATGCAGACATTACTGACAAAGAAAAGCTAACCTCCAGCAAACAGTCGGCCATAAAGTCGCTTCAAAGCAAAAAGTCTTCAGAAAAGAAAGACGTTGCACAGCGAAGCGCGAACAAAAATCAAGTAAACGCTGAAAACAGTCGAATTGCATCAGCCAAAAAGAGTGTGAACATAGAAGAATCTAAAAACAGAGAATATGAAGAAGTCAAGCGTAGCATTGTTGGATAAGCGAT
>NZ_JAJBJB010000178.1 GCF_021811845.1 Candidatus Cyrtobacter zanobii
GGTAACTTTAGAAGATTATCTAAAGATTACGAAATCACCACTTCTTCGGCTAAGGCTTTTATAGAATTGGCATTTACAAAAATTATGATGAAAAATTTCTCAAAAAGTTTTACGTGACTGGTTCTTATTCTATTTTATTTATATAATAGTAAAGTTGGCGCAACACGCGCAACATCGCTCCAAAACAAAGGAAATAGGGCACTTTAACTATGTTGCACTTATGCAAAAGAGGCGCAACCTACGTGCAACACGCGCAACAATTAAATACACGCATAAAGTGTTATTTTTCACCATTCACATAGCTCTTAATCAGCTCCTCAGACCCTATAAACATAGCACTTGTAGCTTTTTCAATTCCAATTCTTACAGGGTCTAGATTCATTCTCTCATAAACTGCAGTAGCTGCTTGGCTCTTATGCCCTAAAGTTTTACCTATAACCGCAGTTGTTACTCCACTCATAGCCTGATAACTGCCTAATGTACGTCTCAAATCATGTATTCTAAGATTTGTTATGCCGGCTCTTTTAAGTATCCTATTCCAACCTTTTTTAGGTTCTACCAGGTGGCCTGTTTTGCTTTCTGGGCTAGGAAATACATACTCATGGCTACTACCTTGCTGAGCTTTTCTTTGCTCTAAGATTGCTATAGCTTCATTATTTAGCGGCACTGTTAAAGGTGAACCATTTTTCATCACTTCCCCTGGTATACGCCATAATTTGCTATGAAATGCAACATCTTTCCATCGCATTGCAAGTACATTAGCCTTCCTAGCTCCAGTCATGAGAGATATAAAGACATAGTCTCTAATTGTTGTGTTTTCCTCTTCAAACAATGCTTTAAAGAATCTTTGCAGCTCATTTGGCTCCATAAATCTGTCTCTTGATTGCTCTTTAAAAAGCGTGATTTTAGCAACTGGATTCTTGAATGTTTCCTTGAAATATCCCCATGTTTCGGCCTTGTTATATGCGGCTCTGATCATTGAAATTGTTTTATTAGCAGATATTTGGCCATGTTTTGTTCCTATCTCATTATGCACGTATTCTAGCTCTATAGGTTTGACTTGATTAGCTGCCCTGTTAAGTAAATGTTTGCCACGTAATTTAAAAAAATGATTATAAAGGTACATTAAATTCCTCCAAGATTTATTGTGTTTTTTCACATGATTTTCAATATATACATCCATCATGTCATCAAGTGTAAAGCTTTGCTGCTCTTGCACATCTTCAGCTTCTGCGCTCCGGAGGCAAAGGTCGTAGGTTCGAATCCTACCAGGTGCGCCACCGTTTTACGGCATTTTATGTGCCAGCGCTAATTGATCTCAACATACTCAAATAAAAACAAACACGCGTTGCAAGTATTAACTTTTCGGCTAAATGCATTAATTTCACTATATTGCAAATAGTGTAAAGTCTGTCTTATTAATATGATTCTCATACACTTATTAAGTAATATGCTATGTGGGAAGAGCGCACTTACTGTACTGAAT
>NZ_JAJBJB010000179.1 GCF_021811845.1 Candidatus Cyrtobacter zanobii
GTCAGAAGGAGAGATGGAAATCCATTAAAACTGAGTGAGGAAGATTTATCTGAAAATGGGTCAAATAATGGATCAAATTTAATGGTCGATCCTCTATTTAGAAGCGCAATATCTGAAGTTGGAGAAGACACTTCAGAGCGATTTGGTGATGACCAGCTTTTTAACGGTATTGATGGTGGAAGTGGAGATAAAAACATGAATATTGGTCCAGGAGACTTTCATGACCCGAATGGAATTTTCGGTCCAGGAGGAGCATTAGGGCTCAATATTTCAACCAGAGATAATAATGGTGGTTATGGTCCTGACGGTGGCTATGGTCCTGGTGGTAAAAGAAAAGGTGGAAAATATGGGGAGAATGGTGAATTCTCTGGTGATGAAGACGATGGTGATGGCAAAAAAGGTAAAAGAAGACGAAAGAAATCAAAGAAAAGTAAAAACCCAAAACTCACTCAACAGCAACTTGAAAAATTAAGAGCTATGAATGCAATTTATGGAGCTGATGCAGAAGAGCTCGGATTATCACCTAGAGATAAGCGTTATTACGACCCAAAAGCTTCAGGAAGAAAAAGAATAATGAAAAGAGATGGAAATCAATCTGCAATGCCAGGATCTGGACTCGATGATGGATTAGGAGGAATTGGAGATGGAAAGAGTCGTAAAAGAAGTAGAAAGAATAGAAAAATAAAAACTCAAGATGGATCTGACTCAGTTGATAATATCAATACAAACAGATTTAATAAATTGAAAATAAACAAGCCGAAAAGAGAAGAAGGAGAATACGATAAATTAAAAAGAAAATTAGCAAAATTTAGAAAAAGAAAAGATCTTTCATTTTGGATAAATTATGACTCTCCTTATGCTGAATATTTGCCCCATAGATTTAGAGAATGGGTCCCAGAAACAAAATTAGGAATAGATTTAGATGAAAATAAGCAAGCAATGAATGCAATGGGAAAAGCACATGAATTATCTCGAATCTATTCAAGAGGACTATCTCCTGATGAGGAAAACAATCCAAATAGATCTCCAAGTGATGAAAGAAATCCAGGTTTATTTTCAAATCAAAAGCAACCATCATCTATGTTTAGACCAAATAGCAATGCTTCTATAGGAATCGAAAGTGTAAGCAAAATTTCTTCAGGAAGACCAAGTAGAGAAAAGCAATCATCAAATAAAAAGAAGAACACTGGAAGGATGCATGAAAGACCCCCAGGACATTTAAATGTGTACAATAACTTTTTAGATCCACAGGATGCTCGAAAAGAATCAAGAGATGCTTTAAACGAAGAAACTGCAAGATCAAATAACGATTTTAATATTGGCCCAGTTTACTCTAATGAAGCTTATTTAAATGGAAACGACGAAGAGAATAAGTATCAAAAAGCTACTGATGATGACGAGATTGATTTCAGACCAGTTACATTTAATAAATTCTTTGCAGAATAATAAGTATTGAGTATGTTTCAACACAAACATTTCTTAAAGG
>NZ_JAJBJB010000180.1 GCF_021811845.1 Candidatus Cyrtobacter zanobii
AAATAAATGTTTCATGCAAATTCATTTCATCAGTAGATCCAGTTCTGACCGGAGGTTCGAGCTCAAGAATCTCAACCAAAGCCTTGAGGTCGCTGTGGCCGATCAACACAATTGACTTGAAGTAAGCAAGATTTTTGTTTTCTATTTTGAGTTGTTCGTGAATTTGACTTAAGTCGATGTCGGATGTGATTATTGTGTCGACATTTTTAAACACTTGCGCAAGCTTATCGATTGAATTGCATTGTGATGACTCAAGAACGATGACAGAGTCGAACCTACATGAAACTGTGTTGAGAGAGTTTCTGTCCACCACATGATACTTGATTCCTTGCTCAATCCTACCGTAGTTCATTGCGTGAGTCAAAGAAAACACTTGTCAGTACAATTCTTTGGTTGAAACGCCTAATGGCTTGCTGACACTCATCATGCTACCTTTGAAGGTGATTGACTTTTCAACTTCTTTTCTGAGTGACAGTTGTCGTTCGGTTGCGAGTTTATTTGAGGAGATAGATCTTTTGGTCGTACCATTCTCATCTTAAGTTGTCGGTGCCTTCTTCTGGCGTCGATCACTCTCTTAGCAACATGCTGATCAGGTTGTTTTTGAATTCAGGCTCGATCAGCGAGCTGATTTCGTCTCCATTTTTATCGATCAAGTTGACAAGAATCTTCATTCCAACACATCTCTTAGTGAGAGACGATGCATCACTCTTGTCTGGAAGCTCGTTTATTTTCATTTTAGTGATGAAATTTTGCAGTCTCTTTTGATTCAGCAAGTATGAACTTGTTTTGCCAGTAAAGTCAGGAATCAGCTTGACGTCGTCAGGTTTGACCAAGAACAAACTTCTCTTTTCAGGATATTTTATATCAAAGCTCAGTGCAAGTATCGAGTCATCTTTGTTTTTGTACTCATACCAAATTTTGTGAATGTTAAAGTTTTCATAATAGTTGGCAGCTTGATCTAGCGGTTTCAAGTTGAACCATTCTTTTCAAAATCCAACAATCGTAAACATTCTATTATCACTTGTAATTCCTCAAGATCCAACATTTAGTCCCAAAAATTCTCCACCTTCAAGCAAAGATATCATCACGTCAAATTCTTCTATCGAATAAGAGTCTTGATCAGTTTCATTAAAATCGTCCAATGCCTGATATACAGTGTCTCTCCACTTGTGATTACCTCTCATGATTGTGTTGAACAATCTAACAAGTCAGCTTGAAACTTCGTACTCGCCTGAACTTGCGAAGTCTTGGCTTCTCCATTGGTTTGACCTTATCGACAAAAGCAAGTCGAAAACAAACTTTAAGAATGGAGATTCTTTAAACTGAGACACTGAATTTAATTTGAACGTCTCGCTCGATTCAGAATCTGATAGTTTTAAGCATGCACTGTCAAGCAAATCAGGACCTGATTCGAGCAAACATAAATTGTGCAAAACTTTGCTTATTATTAACGCGTGTCTGGATTGGCACATTAC
>NZ_JAJBJB010000181.1 GCF_021811845.1 Candidatus Cyrtobacter zanobii
CTCCACTAGTTTCGCTCTTTTTATCTTCATTTCTTTCTCCATCCCCAATGAATTTAGTAAATGTTCCGAATCTTGAGCCGATACCAGAAGCTCCTACATCTTGGTCGCTATCCTTAATTCCAAGGAATTTATTGGCTATTCTAGAGCCAGTTGATTCGATATACGAAGAGGTGCTGGTTGGTCCTGAATATTTATTCATTTTCCTTGCGTTTTTGTTCTTCTCCTTTAACTTTTCGTTCTGAGCAATTAAAGTTTCATTTCGCTTCATAATGTTATGAATTTGATCTTGGAGCTCACTCTTGGTGTTTTCAAGGTAATCGATCTGGTTAGTAAGTCTCGACTTCTCTTTCTCGATCTCGAACTTGAGCGAGCTCTTGTCAGACTCTGCAGTCTTGCAGCGTCTCTCGAGGTCTCCGATCTTTTGCTTGAGTTGTTCTCGTTCCTTCTCCATCACACTTTGGTTTTCAAGATACATTTTGTCTTTTTGCTGCCTGAGATTGCTGATTTCGTCGAGGTATCCGCGTTCTCGCTGTTCAAAGTCGTTCAGTTTGTTTTCAAGGTTTTTGATCTTGCCGTTCGACTCTCTGTACTCGACTTCGTACTTTTCTTGCAGCGAGTGGTACTTCGAGTCGAGTTCTTTGTTTTTCTCGATCATGTCTTGAGCGTACTTTTCGTGAGACTCTTGAAGGTTAGCGATCTGGTCTTTGTACTCTCTTTCCATAAGTTTGAAGGCGTCGAGCTGTTTCTTTTCTTGATCGCCTTTGTTGCCTTTGTTCTGAAGCTGTTCGATGGCAGCTTCTAGTTTCTTGTATGTTTCGGCAAGTTCTTTTTTGACTTGCGTCTTTTGTTCTTCGAGGAAATCATGTTTGCCTGTAAACGGTTAGACAGAATGAATTACCTTTCCAGAGAATCTCATCTTTGTCGTATTTGCTGACAAGGTCGTTTCTCTCTTTTTCAAGCGAGTTGTACTTGTCTTTAAGTTCATCGAACTTCTGCTCGACTTTACTGACAGACTTCGAGCCTTGGTCTTGCAGCTCGGCAATCTTTTCTCTGTAGTTTTCGATCTGTCGCTGGTGGTTCTCTTGTTCGTTTGTGATCTTGCGTTCAAGGTTTTCGATCTTCTCGATAAAAACGGCTTTCTCTCGTTCGTACTTTGCAGACAAGACAGCGTTGTTCTTTTCGAGTTCTTTGAGTTCTTTGCGTTTATCTTCGAACCTCTGTGCAATCTTTTCTTTCTCAGTTGTCAGTTGGTAAATCTTGCTATCGATTTCTTGTCCGAACTCGTTCTTTTGAGTGTCAAGCTTTTCCTGATAGTTCTTGTTGCAGTCTGATAGTGCTTTGAGCAAGTCTTCGATTTTCTTTTCTTGGAACTCGAAGAAACTATTGATAAGCTCAGAGCAGAGAGCCAGACGACTTCAGATGAGCTAATGCAGCACAAGCTCGAGGCAGGCAGAGAACAAGCTC
>NZ_JAJBJB010000182.1 GCF_021811845.1 Candidatus Cyrtobacter zanobii
CAGTGATTAAATCATATATTACAAGTGTGAATTTTGATGATGCATATATGCCAAATAGCAATCTCATGAATTCTAAGATTACGATCATGACTTCTTCTAATGTAAATTTGCGTAATGCAAATTTTACTGGCTCCACAATACAATCTTCTATTTTTAAAAATATTAATATGAAAGATGCTTTTTTAAAGGGAGCTAAGTTTGCATATTGCTATCTTGAAGATGTTGATCTTTCTGGCGCTAATCTTACAGATGTAGAGATGATAGATAGCAATATAATAAATAGCAAATTTAGTGGTAGCACCACTAGTGGAATGAAAAGCACTAACTCATCCTTTAGAAAAGCCATAGGACTGAATATTGCCAATACCACAGAAAAAAATCAGAATAATAAATAATATAATATGGATAACATCAGTACACTATTGAATGACCTAAAAGCTAAGCTGCAAATTGAGCTTGATAGCGCAGATTCTATTAACAAACTTTATAATTTTAAGTCTTCATTTATAGGAAAAGGCTCAGAACTGAATTTATTAAATAATATGATAAAGAATTCAGATTCTAAGGATAAAAACTCATTATTTTCAGCATTGCAAGATATAAGGTCATCCATATTCATACAAATAGAAAGCAAAAAACAAGCCATTGAGGATGCGCAAATACAAAAAGAATTGATGCAACAAAGTATTGATATCACTCTACCTTCAAGAAGGGGGGTGAGTGGAAAATTGCACCCATTAATTTCTGCTATCTCACTTATAAAATCAATATTCGCCTCCATGGGCTTTAGCTTTATAGAAGGCCCAGAAATAGAGGATAGCTGGCATAATTTTACAGCTCTTAATATACCAGAAGACCACCCTGCACGTAACTTACATGATACATTCTATGTAAAAGAACAGGATAAGTTACTCAGAACACATACGTCTTCTGTACAAATTCGTTATATGCAAAATCATAAACCACCCTTGAAAGTAATATCTGCAGGGAGGGTTTATAGATCTGATTTTGATTCTACCCATACCCCAATGTTTCATCAATTAGAGGGCCTTGTTGTCGGTGAAAATATCAGCTTTGCAAACATGAAATGGTGCATGAATCAATTTTTAAATGCATTTTTTGAGAGAGAGATAGAGAGTAGGATGAGATCAAGTTACTTTCCATTCACAGAACCATCAGCTGAGATAGACGTTCATATTTCTCAAGATAGATGGCTTGAAATTGCAGGGTGTGGCATGGTTCATCAAAATGTACTTAGCAATGTAAATGTAGATAGCTCTAAATATAGTGGATTTGCGTTTGGGTTTGGTATTGAAAGACTTGTAATGATTAAAAATGGCATTACAGACATAAGGCATCTTTTTTCTGGCGATTCATGCTGGCAGAAAGCTTACGGTAGCATGCAGCCATCATATTAAATTACAAGGCTTCTGATTATATATTGAATGCACAGTAGTTA